>CALCTX010000080.1 GCA_937907035.1 uncultured Selenomonadales bacterium | reverse complement strand
CGGGCAATATGGCGGAGGTATTTTTGTCTTTATCTATATTTTCTTTTTAGCGGCCTTGGGCATACCGGCTATGACAATGGAATTTGCTATCGGGCGGGCAGCGCAAAGCAGTCCGGTCCGGTTTTACAAGGCATTGAACAGCGGCAAAATTTGGCATATTCATGGTTATTTGGCCTTCTTTGGCAATTATTTGCTGATGATGTTTTATACCGGAGTAGCTGGCTGGATGCTGGATTATTTTGTCAAGATGGCATCGGGAACCTTTAACGGGCTGTCTCCACAGGAGGTCGGGGCAGTCTTCGGAGGGATGCTGGGCAATCCGGCAGAAATTATCTTTTACATGATAGTCGTTGTTTTGGGTGGTTTTGCCGTTTGCGCTGTCGGCTTGCAAAATGGCTCGGAGCGTATCAATAAATTTATGATGATTGCTTTGTTATTAGTTATGCTCATGCTGGTTGTAAACAGTTTTTCTGTAGATGGCGGAATCGAGGGCTTGAAGTTCTTTTTATTGCCGGATGTTGACCGATTTATGGCGATCGGTCCTACTCAGGTCGTTCTGGGCGCATTGAATCAGGCATTCTTTACATTGTCAATCGGTATCGGAAATATGGCGATCTTTGGCAGTTACATCGACAAAGATCGGCGGTTGTTGGGGGAGTCAGTCAATGTTGCGGCATTGGATACTTTCGTGGCAATATCTGCCGGACTGATAATATTCCCGGCTTGTTTTGCTTTTGGTATTAAACCGGATGCCGGCCCAAGCCTTATTTTTATCACTTTGCCGAACGTGTTTAATCACATGGCATGGGGACAGTTTTGGGGTGCATTGTTTTTCGTTTTCATGAGCTTTGCGGCATTTTCAACAGTAGTCGGGGTGTTTGAAAATATCGTTTCCTGCACTAAAGAATTGTTCGGGTGTACCAGAAAGGCAGCTTGCTTAGGGAATGCTGTATTGTTATCTGTCTTATCGGCTCCGTGTATGTTAGGTTTTAATCTGTGGTCATCGTTCCAGCCGTTTGGCAAAGGTTCGTGTGTGCTTGATCTGGAGGATTTTATCCTTTCCAATATTCTGTTGCCGTTAGGAGCCTTGATATTTGTTTTGTTCTGTACTTGGAAACATGGCTGGGGCTGGGATAATTTTACTGCTGAGGCTAATGCCGGTAAGGGCTTGAAGATTCAGGCCTGGATGCGGCCGGTTATGAGTTATATTATGCCGGTAATAATTTTAGTCATTTGGATAGCTGGCTTTATTAAGTGATCAGAGAGAGGGGAAATTATGGAACGTGAACAGTTAGGGAGCAGATTAGGATTTATATTGCTCAGTGCCGGGTGTGCTATTGGTTTGGGGAATGTCTGGAAATTCCCGTATATGACCGGGCAATATGGCGGAGGTATATTCGTCCTTATTTATTTGTTCTTTTTGCTGGTGCTGGGTATTCCGGCGATGACAATGGAGTTTTCAATGGGGCGGGCGGCACAAAAGAGTCCGATAAAGATATATCAGGTTTTGCATCAAAAAGGCAGCTATTGGTATATACATGGCTATCTTACGCTTATCGGCAGTTATGTGTTGATGATGTTTTATACTGGTGTGGCTGGCTGGTTATTGAACTATTTTGTCAAGATGGCACAAGGCACGTTTAACGGGCTGGAACCAAAAGCTGTTGCCGGTATATTTGGCGGTATGTTAGGCAATGCCAGTGAGATGCTGTTTTATATGGCAATTGTAATATTTCTTGGTTTTGGCGTTTGTGCTATCGGCTTACAAAAGGGGCTGGAGCGGATAAGCAAGTACATGATGTTGCTCTTGCTCGGTATTATGGGTGTTTTGGTCGTAAATAGTTTTATGATGGATGGGGCAGCAGAAGGCCTGAAGTTCTTTTTGGTGCCGGATGTTGATCGGTTTATACAAGCCGGTCCGTTAAATGTCGTGTTGGGCGCTCTTAATCAGGCTTTCTTTACGCTTAGTATCGGTATCGGCTGTTTAGCTATTTTGGGCAGTTATATTGACAAAGATCGGACACTTTTAGGCGAATCCGTACATATCACGGTATTGGATACTTTGGTAGCAGTGTCAGCTGGTTTGATCATTTTCCCGGCTTGTTATACATTCGGGATCAAGCCTGATGCCGGCCCAAGTTTGATCTTTATTACATTGCCGAATGTGTTCAATCATATGGCTGGTGGGCAGTTCTGGGGCGCGTTGTTTTTCATTTTCATGAGTTTTGCAGCGCTGTCTACGGTATTCAGCGTATTTGAAAATATCGTTTCCTGT
>CALCTX010000079.1 GCA_937907035.1 uncultured Selenomonadales bacterium | reverse complement strand
TTGAAAGAAAAAAATCCGCAGATAAAAATTGTTGCAGTTGAACCGGCATCATCTCCGCTTTTAAGTAAAGGTTATGCGGGGGTACATAAGATTCAAGGAATCGGAGCAAATTTTATTCCGGATACATTAGATACGAAGATTTATGATGAAGTTATCGCTGTTTCAAACGAAGATGCTTTTGTATATGCGAGAGAATTTTCTAAGCGGGAAGGATACCTGGTTGGAATTTCTTCCGGGGCAGTTTTGGCGGCAGCCGTACAGTTGCTCAAACGACCGGAGAATTTCGGCAAACAGGTTGCAGGTGTGCTTACTGACAGCGGAGAACGATATTTGTCAACGGAATTATTTAACTGATAGCAGCAGGGAATATTTGTTATGATATTCCCTGTTTTTATTTTGCTTTTCTTTTTTCAGATAAAAGAGTATTATAATTGATAATATGATTTTGCAGGGAGGGTCTTTCCGTGCGTATAGTTATTGTTGGTGCGGGAAAACTTGGCTACAGTATCGCAGAGTTTCTTTCTAATGAGCAGTATGATGTTGTTCTCATAGAAAATGATGCCTCACGCCTTGAAGCAGCCAAAAATACGTTGGATGTCTTGACAATATTGGCTAATGGTGCCAGTCCTATTACGATGAATGATCCGGACGTCCGGGGGGCTGATTTGCTTATTGCAGTTACTGACCGTGATGAAGTAAATATGGTTGCCTGTATTTTGGCAAAAAAACAAGGCATAAAGCATACTATAGTCCGGATTCGCGATATGCAATTCATGTCTGAGGCGAAAGAATATCTGAAAGAGAATTTTGATATTGATCTTATGCTCAATCCGGAGTTGATCACGGCCTTGGAGATCAAACGAGTTTTGGTCATGCCGTCGGCGCTTAATGTCGAGGATTTTGCCGGAGGTAAAGTCCGTCTTTTTGAAACTAAGATAAAAAAGGAATCTTCTTTAGCTAATATCTGCTTGAAAGATCTTGCTTTGCCGAAGACTGTTTTGGCGGGTATGATATTCCGTGATCACAGGATGATCATTCCTCATGGCGATGATTGTTTTATGCCGGGGGATAATGCGTATTTTATTGGCGATCCGAAAGAGATAGAAGCCTTCAGTGAGAATTTTGTTCAACGTGATGCCCGCAAGATGCATCGGATAGTAATAATCGGTGCCGGCCGTACGGGACGATTCCTGGCTCCAATGTTGGTCGAACAGGGAATGCAGGTCAAAGTTATTGAAAAAGATCGGGAACGTTGCCGGTTGATCGCTGAAAAGATCGGTAATGGTCTGGTACTTTGCGGAGACGGAACAGATGTAGATCTCTTACAGGAAGAGGGAATTGATGAAGCTGATGTAGTAGTCTGTCTGACGGAAGATGATAAGCTCAATCTTATGCTTGCGTTATTGGCTAAACATTTAGGGGCTAAGAAAACAATCGTCCGGGTTGGTCGTGGCGAATATGTTGACTTGATGGAAAAAGTTGGTGTTGATGTAGTACTGTCGGCCCGCTTGCTTTCTGCCAGTGAGGTTTTGGCTTTTGTACGGCGTGGCGGAGTTGTTTCGGTTTCTATTTTGGAAGGTGCGAAAGCTGAGGCAGTCGAGGTTATTGTTCCGGAAGGTGCAAAAGCTTGCGGCAGGCCGTTGAAGGATGTTCTTTTACCAAGAGAATGTCTGGTTTGTGCATACGTTCGCGGTGAAGATGCTTTCGTTGCGAATGGTTCGACGGTACTGATGCCTGGAGACCGGGTCATATTGTTTATTCAAACCCAGTTTAATAACAAGGTTATGAGTTATTTTAAAGGCGGGGAATAAGATGAATGTCAGAATTCTGATGATCATGACGGGATTTTCCTCGTTGTTCATCGGTAGTGTTCTCTTGTTGCCGGCGTTTATGGCATCAAGGGAAGCGACACATCAAATAATGGCGTTTTTGCTTCCGGCGGTATTGGCTTTTACAATGGGAATAGGCTTTATCCGTTATGGAAAGGGATATAAAGAGCGGCTTCTGGTCAGAGAAGGCGCTCTTCTCATGTTGCTTATTTGGACATCATTTATTGCCATTGGCATGCTGCCGTATATTATTGCGGGCAGACTTAGTCCGTTTGACGCCTTTTGCGAAAGCGTATCAGGATTTACAACTACCGGACTGACATTGCTGTCTCCATATGAAACAAGACCGATCATTTTTTGGCGCAGTATTACGCAGTGGCTGGGCGGTCTTAATATAATCATGATGGTTGTTACACTGATGCCGCAGACTGGGTCTGAGTTTGCGATGAAGCTGGTTTTGCCGCCAAATATGTCATTCGGACATATTTTGCATTCCTTGCGCCGTCTGGCCAATGGAGTCCTGGTGGTATATTTTTTGTTTACCGGTTTAGCTTTTGTCGCTTGCTATTGTTGTGGAATAAATTGGTTTGATGCTATCAATGTAGCTTTGGTAACATTGGCTACAGGAGGGTGCTATGATTCGCCGGCAGTAACAGGGTTTACTAATTCGGCACTGGAAATTACAGTAATGGTATTTATGTTGCTTTCCAGCGGGAATTTCCTTCTTTATTGGCAGGCAATGAGGCGTCGTTCAATTCTTGATGTTCTGCGAAGCCGGGAGATGTTGGCGTTTTTAGGCCTGTTTGCCCTTTTTGGTTCGATAATATCTATTCACCTTTGGCAGTCGGGCATCTATGATCTGGCAGCCAGTATACGGTTTGGATTTTTTGAAACGGCATCATTTATCAGTACAACAGGATTTTCTACGGCACGCTTCCCGTTTTGGCCGGATTTGGACCGCCACTTATTATTTTTGTTAGTTTTTGTCGGTGGTTGTATCGGTTCATCGGCCGGCGGTTTCAAAGTATTGAGATTTATGATCTTATTTAAAGCGGCAGCAAAAGAATTGAGACGAATGATGCATCCTCATATGGTAGTTAATATTTTTATAGGCAAACATCCTGTTCCCGGTGCAGTAGTTGGTTCAACTTTGGTATTTTTCTTCCTGTATATGGCGGTGTTTTTTGGCTTTTCACTTTTAGTGTCGTTAGAAGGGATTACAGATATAAAATGCCTGGGAATCGTTGCTTCCTGTTTGGGAAATATTGGTTCGGCAGCACTTTTGGCAGAGAATGCAGCCAGCTTTGCTTCTCTTTCGGCGGGGACACGACTTTTGTGTTGCTTTTTGATGCTTTTAGGCCGTATAGAGATTTTTTCGATACTGATGGTTGTTCAGTTGTTTATCGGCCGAGCGCGGCAGCGTTGGTAAATTTTACAACAAATTGGTATTGTTGAAAAAAGGATTGAAGCTATCTTGAATTTTCGGATTGTAGCCTATATTTTAAGTAAGTTAATATTGGCCTGTTGTGTGATAATGCTTCTGCCGTTGATTTGTTCAGTCTTTGAAGCGGAAGGAAATCGTAACGCTTTTATTGAATCTTTGGGCGGTGCGTTGGCATTAGGAGCCATTCTTTATTCGTATGGACGAAATAGTGGCGATACAATGAATGTGCGGGAAGGAATCGCTATAACCGGGCTCGGCTGGCTTTTGTGTGTCGTGACCTGTATGATACCATTCTGGGCTGGCGGTTATCTGTCTTTGTTGAACAGTTTTTTTGAAGCAATGTCCGGTCTTGGATGCATGGGTGCAACGGTAATTACTCATATTGATGAAATGCCGAAAAGCATTTTATTATGGCGGTCACTTATCCATTGGATCGGTGGGTTGGGAATAGTCGTTGTATTTATCGCATTACTGCCGCAATTCGGCCATGGAATGGTTCATATGCTGAATGCCGAATCATCCGGCGACCGTGAGCGGCTGGTGCCACGTTTAAAGAGCATGGCAGTGTCGTTGTTTAAAATATATCTGGGATTTACGGTTTCGGCAGCAATAATTTACTACTTATGTGGTATGTATTATTTTGATGCGATATTGCATGCGTTTGCGACTATAGCAACAGGCGGGTTCTCTACTCATGATGCAAGTGTTGCCTATTTTCAAAGCCCGGTGATTGAAGCTTGGATGGTATTTTTTATGATCCTTTCAAGTCTGAACTTCAATATGTATATTCAAGTAGCTCATCATGGATTAAAGACATTAAAACGGCATACGGAGTTTAAGGTCTATCTGTCAGTTCTTAGTATTTTTATTTTGATGATAACCGCTAATTTAATGTCGCAGCTTGATCTGGATTTTTTCAGTGCTTTTCGTGAGGCGGCTTTTCAGACCGTATCATTGTCATCGTCAACGGGATTTGTTGCAACTGATTATGAACGATGGCCGGCATTTTCTCATTTTTGCTTATTGTTTTTAATGATGATGGGCGGCTGTGCCGGTTCAACCTCCGGAGGCTTGAAAGTCTCCCGGGTGGTTATCTTATTTAAGGGTGTATATGCTGAACTTTGGCAGCGGCTGCATCCACAAGCATTGTATAGTATTACCATTAATGGGAACCCGGTTGGACGGGATAAGCTGTTTATGGTCGGAAGATATTTTTTCGTGTATATAATGTTATGCGTATTGTGGTCTGTGTTATTGCTGGCAGACGGCATGACTGCCCGTGATGCCATTGGAGCGAGTATTTCTGCTATGAGCGGTATCGGACCGGCATTTGGTCAGGTCGGTGCGACCAGTACCTTTGCAGACTTGCCTAATTTTTCAAAGTTTGTGATCTGCTTTGGTATTTTATTGGGCAGGTTGGAAATATTTACTATCCTTTCAATGCTTAATCCTGAGTTTTGGCATAAAAATAAAAGCTGGTAATCTTAATTGGTCAAAGAAGCGATTTATTAATGCTTTTTTGACCAATTTCTTTTTCGGTTTGATAGCAGGAGTTTTATGGATCAATGTTGAAATAATAAATATCAAATAACTGATCATAAGGAGGAGAAAGTGCAGATGAAGACCTTTGAATATCAAACCCAGGGAACGTGTTCACGAAAGATAATTTTTGCTCTGGATGGAGATATCATAAAAAAAGCAGAATTTATTGGCGGCTGCCCGGGGAATACAGTCGGGCTGGCAAAAATGATTGAAGGTCGGAAGGCATCAGAGGTTGCTGATATGCTTGCCGGCATAAAATGCGGGGCAAAGCCGACTTCCTGCCCTGATCAGTTGGCAAAAGCACTTCGCGTAGCAATAGAGGAAGGATGATAACAATGTATTACGATAGTCATGTTCATACACAATATTCAGCTGACTCTGAAATGAGCGGGCTCGATGCGTATCAGGCAGCACGAAATAAAGGAATGGGCATTATTTTCACGGAACACATGGATTTTAATTATCCGAGTGATCGGTACGATTTCACATTTGACCCCGTGAAATATATGGATGAATATGGTGCAATGCGTGGAATGTATCTGCTTTTGGGTGTTGAACTCGGATTAGGAGAAGACTGTCTGGCAGAAAATAAAGCATTTGCAGAAAAAGTGAAATTTGACCAGGTTATTGGATCGATTCATGTTGTTGATGGGTTTGATATCTATGAAAAAGATTTTTATGAAGGAAAAAGCAAACAGGATACATATAAACGATATTTAGAGCTGATGGCAGATATGGTTCGGAAAAATCCGTATATTGATGTTTTAGGGCATATTGATTATATTTGCCGGTATGCTCCCTATGATGATCCGAGACTTGATTATGAAGAATTTAAAAAAGAAATTGACGAAGTGCTTCAAGCGGCAGTTGATACGAATACAGTAATGGAGATCAACACTCGTCGCTTTGCCGATCAGGCAGTTATCGATGAACTTAAGCCGATATATATGCGGTATAAAGAATTAGGCGGCAAGTACGTAACGCTTGCTTCTGATGCACATAATAAGGAAACGGTAGGGGCACATATGGAACAGGCAGAAGCGTTAGCAAAAGCATGTGGTTTGGAAACGGTAATTTTTTACGAGCGTCAATTGATGCCATTATCGGCTGATTATTAAGGAGGCCTGAAAAAGATGAAAAAAGCAGCAGTAGTGTTGATGACATTTCTTTTGGCAATAGCAGTCGCTTCAACGGCTTGCGCAGCCTCAAAGATCAATCGGGACGGATATTATAAAGGCATTAAGCTTTGCGGCAAGGTCAAGGTAGTAGAGTCCTTTCCGGACATCAAAGTGCAGGTGGTAGATTCGTTTCCTGATCTAAAAGTGCAATTAGTAGATTCATTTCCTGATAAAGTAGGTAAATGGCAGTTCGTAGACAGCTTTCCGGACTTTACTATCCAGTTTGTAGACAGTTTTCCGGATATAAAGATAAAATTTGTGGATTCGTTTCCTGGTGTAGTGTAACTCAGCAAAGATGTCCTCCACCTCTATAGAT
>CALCTX010000078.1 GCA_937907035.1 uncultured Selenomonadales bacterium | reverse complement strand
GAAGGTTGGAAGTGTTAAAGAAGAGTTCTCGGACAAAGATGAAAAGGGAACAGTTATTAGTCAGGAACCACAGGCTAAGTCAAAGATAACAAAAGGCAAGATGGTTGACTTTGTAATAAGCAAAGGAACAAAAGAACAAAAAGTCCGGGTGCCTGATTTCCGGGGGGCAACGTTGGACTTTGCCCGTACCAATACCGCCTCGCTCAAGCTCAAAGTTGGCAGTATCAGCCGCAAAACGAGTAGCCAGCCGGAAGGGACTATCATATCCCAGACTCCGGCAGCCGGTACTGAGGTCAAAGAAGGAACAGTGATAGATTTCGTAGTTTCTGTCGGTTCGGAGCAGCGCTATAACAAGCCGGATCAGCCGGTCAAAGCACCAAGCAAAGATAACGATTTTGGCAAGACCAGATAATATTAGGAGAGTAATATGCCTGAAGGACGGGTTATAAAAACTCAAAACAGTTTTTTCTATGTAAAATATGGAACAGAGCTTATCAGCTGTAAACTGCGGGGCCGATTCAAAAAAGACCGGGAAAACGTTTACACCGGCGATATGGTTGAGTTTTCTCTGCTGACACCGGGCGAAGGCGTTATCGAACGGTTGCTGCCAAGGAAAAATCTTTTACATCGTCCGGCAGTTGCCAATATCGATCAGGTTGTTATCGAATTTGCTGTTACGGATCCCGAACCGCATCCGCTCTTGATCGACCGCTTCCTCATCATGGCCGAATGGTCGGGGATTCCGGATATTGTTCTGTGTTTCAACAAATGCGATTTGACAGCTTGCTCCGAAATGGAATATCTTTTGTCATTTTACAGAAAAATAGGGTATACTGTTCTTGAGGTTTCTGCTCAGGAAAAATTGGGTTTGACGGAACTAAGAAAATTGCTGGCCGGCAAAGAAACTGTTTTTGCCGGACCGTCAGGAGTGGGAAAATCTTCCCTTTTGAATGCAGTTGATGAAAAACTTGGTTTGCAGACTGGGACCATCAGCGACAAAATAAAGCGCGGCAAACATACAACCCGGCTGGCATGTCTTATGCCATACGGCGAAGACGGTGTTATCGTCGATACGCCCGGGTTCAGTTCACTTGATCTGACTGAAATACCGGCTGAAGATTTAGCCGGCTATTTCCCGGAGTTTGCCGATTATTTGACAGGATGCCGTTTTCGGGGCTGTTTGCACAGCCATGAACCGGAATGTGCTCTGAAAAATGCGGTCGAACAAGGTACGGTTTCATCTGAACGCTATCAATCATATTTGAAATTTTTTCTTCATTTGTATCTTCACTATACATAACATCTCGTAATTGTTTATTTAAATTTTGTTGCGTCTGTTCATCCGATTGA
>CALCTX010000077.1 GCA_937907035.1 uncultured Selenomonadales bacterium | reverse complement strand
ATAACGCTTGCCGTTTTTATAAAAACCAGCTAATTGACCAATTACCATATCATCGGTTACATATTCCCTTGCAAGAAGATTATCGCCAGTGATGATATAATGGTCATCATGCACCTCAATAACACGATGCATAATATATTTATCCTCTTTGCCATTTGTAACATAGTACAAAGCAACATCGTATTTTTTAAGCCTTTCCTTTGGCTTAACAACAATAATATTATCTTTGCCTTGATGAAGAAGTGGCTTCATAGATGTACCAGTAGTAAGACCAGTATACATACCACAACTATCAAGTATTTCTTTTATTGATTGCATATCAGACATAACAGTCTCCTAAACATAAAAATACACTTTAATTATATAATAATAATCTAACAAATGCAACAAAAAAGCAATCTTAAATAAAATTAAGATTGCTTTTTGTAATTAACAATAATCATACCAGCTACAACAAGTAATAGCGATACAACGCCCAATACGCCAACCGAATTGCTATCGCCAGCAAAAATCGCAGACAATACAAAGCCAAAAATAGGTGTCATAAAACCACATACTGTTACTTTTGATACAGGATTATACTTGAGCAAAATTGACCAAAGCGAATACGCAACTGCAGAAATCATTGCCATATAAATTAACAATGCAACTGATTTAATAGTAAAGCCACTAATTCTACCACCAAAAATAAAACCAAAGGCACACATAACTGCACCACCCAAAACGAACTGCCAACCAGATAGCATTGCTGGGTTGTCATCCTTTGAAAATTTCTTCATAAAAACGGAAGAAAATGAATAGCTAACAGTTGACAAAAACGCAAAAATTTCGCCAAGCATTGTTGCATCCTTTGACTGCTTAAACACATCAAGACTAACAACAAGAACGCCCATAAAACCAATAATACTACCAAGTATTTTATTAAATTTTAATTTTTCAAGCTTAAAAATTAAGCACGAAATAAGTAACGCTACAAACACATTTGTGCCTTGGATAACCGATGCTCTTTCGCCAGTTGTATATGCTAATCCAAGATAGAAGAAAACATACTGCAAAATCGTTTGAAAAAGCGACAAAACAGTTATTTTTGGAATAGAGCTTTTAGTTGGTAAAAGTGGCTTTTTATCGACTAAACTAAAGATAATAAGTGTTAAAACACCTGCTAAAAAGAATCGAACTCCTGCAAACAAAATAATTGATGCAGTATCATTTTGTGCAATGCTAAAAAGCTGATAGCCAACTTTAATTGATGGGAAAGCAGAGCCCCACAAAAAGCAACAAAGTGTTGCAATTATCCACACAAAAGATGTTTTTGATAACAATCTTTACGTTTTCATCAACCGCTTTATAGTCTATATAAACTCTGGTGTTTTCCATTGCATATTTGTATATATTTATAAACAGATTTTCAATAACTCTGAATATACTTCTGGAATCTGCACTGATATATATATTTTCTTCAGGACCTGATACATTAACACCGAGATTCTTCTCCTCAAATCTGTCCGAAAACTCTCCCAATGCCTGGGATAATAAATCCTTAACACCGATTTTTTCCATAGAGAGGACCAGATTACCTGAAGAAATCTTGGATGCTTCAACCAAATCGTCGGTAAGCTGCTTAAGTCTTTGAGATTTTTCATCCAAAACCTTGATATAAGAAGCTGACGGTTCATCCGTAATATTTTCCCTTTTCAGTAAATCAACGTAATTTATTATGGAAGTTAACGGTGTTTTTAAGTCATGTGAAACATTTGTAATAAGATCTGTTTTCATTTTCTCATCCTTCATGGAAGTTTCTACAGCTTTATTAACAGCTTCACCAATCTGATTAACAACCGCAGCGGTTTTCGCATTATCATAATGCATATCTTTATCATTAATCTGGGTGGAAACATCACCACCGGCAATCTTCTTCAATGCTTCCAAAATTATTTCTCTGTCCTTATGACCATTGTAGAAAATTTTACCTATGGCAATATCCAGAGCTATAAGAATAAGTAAAATTACTATTCCTCCAAAATCCAGCTGCTCGCCAAACAGACATGTGGCAAAAACAGTCATCAGAATATTAAATAGACTGATACAGCCGACTTTAAGAAGAGCATTTCCAAAGGCCCCATTATTATTACATATAACTTCAAAACCGCTTTTTATCTTTTCCCACAGCATACAAAGCAGGGAACCCTTCCAGATTACACGGCTCTTAATTCTTCTGACCAGACCATAGTAAAAATATCCGAGAATCAGGCTGCAGACAAGTAAAAACAATGCTGTCAGGATTTCAACTTCAGGGGAGCCGTTTCCTGATTGATAAATCCGAAGAAGGTCATCAACAGATTCCAGGGTCAAAGCAATAACACCCATAACAAGTCCGAAACAGATTACCAACATACCAAGCCTGATTTCACAGGGTATATTATCCGTAAGTGAAAGCCTGTATGAAATTTCCTTAGTTTTTTTGTCAACAATTCTTCCATATGGTGGTATACTTTCGGTAATAATCCTTATGGAGGCCATCCATGTCTGATAATCTGTTTTTATCCCTGATCGAGAAAGAAGGGATCGGTTCCCTTGCCGGCAGAGAATTTGTCTGTCCCTGCGGAAAGACCCACACCATCGGTACTCAGCTTCTTCACATTGCACCCGGAGCGATCCGGGAAGTTCTGTCCGTTTTCCCCGGACAGACTCCGTTTATCGTTGCTGACAAAAACACCTGGCCTCTGGCTCCTAAGGAGTGGGCTGACCTGCCTCATTATCTTTTTACCCATGAACATATCGAGGCGGATGAATATTCTCTGGGAGATCTTCTGATCGAGTCTCAGCTGCAAAGTTTTGACTATATGATCGCACTGGGTTCCGGCAACATCGGAGATTGCACCCGCTATCTTGCCAACGCCCTCCATAAGCC
>CALCTX010000076.1 GCA_937907035.1 uncultured Selenomonadales bacterium | reverse complement strand
CATATCCATTGACAACATTAGCAAAGCTCCAGACCGCAGTAAATGTCATCATTGTTAAAGCCGACATAGAAATATATTTTTTATCGTTCATTGAAACTGCCCCTTATTTAACATCTGCTTAATATATCTTTGTTTATTATAGCACGGATAACGGCCTGAAAAACACATCTTATTTCGTGTATATATTAAAATTGTAAGTCAGAACACAAATCGTATAAGAAAAGCAGGATATTATCTGTATTTTAGCGAATATTTACAGCTGAAAGAAGCGAGTAAATTTAACGAAAGAATTTCTAAAATAATTAACTGATCAGAGAGGTATAAATATGGTTCGGCCAATTGTAAAAGATGAACAATTTTTAGCACAGCGTTCAGCAACAGCTGACGAAAATGATACACAGGTGATAACCGACCTGGTCGATACATTACAATTTAATGCGGAACATTGTGTCGGTATGGCAGCCAATATGATTGGCGTATTAAAGCAGATAATTGTTGCTAAAGATGGCGAAACAATGATCGTTATGGTCAATCCGAAGATTATCAAACAGAAGGGACAATACAAAGCCGAAGAAGGTTGTCTGTCTTTAGAAGGAACCAGACCTTGTACCCGGTATAAAGAGATAACAGTATCATATCTTGACCATGAGTTTAAACGGCAAAGAGGTAAATTTAGCGGTTTTACCGCGCAGATAATACAACATGAAATCGACCATTTAAGCGGAATAATAATTTGAGAAGGAGTGGAGAATTTATGGATTTTGCAAAATTAAAAGAAAATCTGACAAATAATGGCTTTAAAGTATCAGTTTTTGACAATAAAGAAGCCGCAACCGAATATTTGAATAAAACAATCAACGGCTTTACGATCGGGATCGGCGGATCGATGACGATCAAGGCAATGGATTTGTATAATATATTAGGAAAGCACAATCAAGTATTTTGGCATTGGGAAGAAAAAGCAGGATTCTCAAAGGACGAGATTTATCGGGAAGCACAAAAAGCAGATGTGTATTTTTCTTCAGTAAACGGAGTTGCCGAGACAGGAGAAATGATCAATATTGACGGCAGTGGCAATCGTGTGTCGGCTATTCAGTATGGTCACAAAAAAGTATATCTTATTATTGGCAATAACAAAGTAGCAGACGATTATGACAAAGCACTGTTTCGGGCTCGTAATATTGCCGCCCCGCTTAATGCTCAACGCCTGAAGAAAAACACACCTTGTGCTAAAGACGGCACCAAGTGTTTTGACTGTCAAAGTCCGGACCGCATTTGCCGTGGCTTGTCCGTACTTTGGAAAAAGCCGTCAAATTGTGAGTATGAGGTCGTTTTGATCGACGAACCATTGGGATATTAATATAAAATTGTATTTTAGGGGAGAGGATTACATCATGGACCTCATAAAGGTAAAAGAAGCGTTAGAGTATAATAAATATACGGTTCAGATTTTTAAGACCAAAGAAGCGGCAGCCGAATATCTTAATAAAGAAATTGACGGAAAGAAAGTAGGCTTCGGCGATTCAGAAACTCTGAGGGCGATGAAAATGTATGAATTATTATCGGCTCATAATGAGGTTATCGATCCGCCGCACCACGACAAGACCAAAGGTATGGAGGATTTTATCCGCTTGGGTCGTGAAGCTCTGCTCACGGATATTTTCCTTACATCTGTCAATGCTCTGACAGAAAACGGTGAAATACTCAATATGGACGGAGCCGGGAATCGGATCGCCGGTTCGTTGTTTGGCCATGAAAAAACTTATTTTGTCTTAGGAATAAATAAGATCGTGCCAGACATAATGGCCGGAATCGACCGGATAAAAAACGTAGCCGCTCCGAAAAATGCTCATCGCAAAGGTAAAAAGACACCTTGCGCCGTTAAAGGCGACCGTTGCTATAATTGCAACAGTCCGGAACGGATATGCAATACATTGGCAATTCATTATAAAAAGATGAGCTACCGGCCAATGGAAGTTATTATCATTGAAGAAGAACTGGGTTTATGATGTATTAAATTCTGTCATAAATATTTAAGCCTTATTTTATTGTTTTTCGTTAAATAAATTTATGGTAAAATAAGCTAAACTAAATTGAAGGAGCAGGCAAAAACATGAAATTTCGTAATTACCTTAAATATGTTTTTCTAATATTGTTGACAGCCACTTGTACGATAATCGTGGAAACCGTACCAATTCAGGCTGCGGCAAAAGTCGATTGGACTCATGGTGTTATAGTTGCAGATTATAAAAATGACGGACATAACACCGGCTTGAATGATGTTCAGCAAGAATTGCGCCAGGCAGCTGAATCTGTGATGATTACGGAAACGCGTACCTTAAAGCAATATTTTAATGAAAATTTAAATTTAGATCGAAAATTTAGTTATATAATAGAAGAAGCAACATTTACTGAATTGCCTGATGAACAGGGAGTAATGCATCCGGTTTGTCAGATACAGCTTTATGGCGTATCACGGTCAATAATATCTTTAGTATTACCGGATGAAATGACGG
>CALCTX010000075.1 GCA_937907035.1 uncultured Selenomonadales bacterium | reverse complement strand
CAATGCAGATGTGCCGTTAATGCCTGCCGCATAAAGTACAGAACAAAACTGCCAGCCGCGCTCCCCTAAGGCAGGCAGTAATAGTACAGCTGCAAAACACCTGCAACCCTAAGGTGCGATAGTGCAATGCAGATGCGCGACGGAAGGAAAATTTCCCACAGACGCACTTAAAACGTGCGTCGAGGACAAAATTTTCCTGACAACAAAGCAGATGCGTTGCGATTTATTGCCGTATACCAGCTACTGCATTACCCTAAGGCAGGCAGTAATGGTACAGCTGCGCGGCGCAGCGCAGACGGCGCGACTAAAGCGTAGTAACCCTACGCTGGCGAGCCCGTCGAGCAGCAACAATGCAGATGTGCCGTTAATGCCTGCCGCATAAAGTACAGAACAAAACTGCCAGTCGCCGCACATTATCTCCAACGCACCACGACCGGCAGTAATAGAAGGCTAATTTCTTCTCATCCTAAAAAATAATTATACGTCAGCCGCAATCCTTCTTCAAGCGATACAACTGGCTGCCAATTAAGCCCTCTCCGGGCCCGGGCATTTGAAAGCATCGACCGGTAAATATCACCTGGCCGTTCCGCATCATAACGCGGAATAATTTTCCGTCCGGCAAGCCCGGACAAAATGCTGACCAATTCCCGCAGACTGGTTTCTGTCTGTGTACTCAGGTTATACGCCGCATTGACCTCTTTCGTCGTCAATGCCGCAATGATCCCCGCCGCAATATCTCCGGCGTAAACGAAATCGCGAGTCTGCTCACCATCGCCAAAGATCGTGATATCCTGCCCTTTGGCAATACTGCGCGCGAAAATACTGATCACGCCGCCTTCACCGGAATCCCCCTGCCGCTCGCCATAAACATTGGCAAACCGCAAAACAACATAATCCAAGCCATATACTTCATGGTACAATTCCAAATAACGCTCTACCGTTACCTTGCTCAAGCCATAAAACGACATCGGCAGAAGTTCCTGCGATTCCTTTACCGGCAAATCAGTCTCCGATACATTGCCATAAGCAGCTGCTGTCGAAGCAAATATTACCCGGTCGATCCCATTCTTCCGTGCCGCTTCCAATACATTAACCGTACCCAATATATTCTGCTGCGCATCAAAATCCGGCTTATCTATCGACCGGTTGACCATTGTCTGCCCGGCCAGATGAACGATCGCATCAAACTGCCCCGCTGCTACAATAGAGTTCAGCTCCGGTGACAGCACATCCGCCGCGATCAATTCCATACCATCAAGCAAGTTATCCCGCGATCCGACACTGAGATTATCAAGTGCTGCTGCGGCAATATTATTCTCCTTCAACCGGCGCATCAAATGTGATCCTATAAATCCTGCTCCGCCGGTAACCAAAACCTTCATAAAAAACGCTCCTAAATTTATCCTTTTCTACCTTCAATAATACCACTTGTGTCAAATAACTGCTTTACTTTTTCTTTAACAGCGCTACATACCTGGCCACTGCATTCTGCCAAGCCGGCAAACGTTTAAATCCTGCTGCATCAAGCGACCGTTTATCGAGCCGCGAATTCTTTGGCCGCTTGGCTTTAGTCGGATAAGCAACAGACGGAACCCGCTCCACCCGAACCGGCAAACCGGCGGCGCGAAATGTCTCTATTGCCAGATCAGCCCACGAACAAACACCTTCATTAGTCGCATGATAAACACCATATTTTTCGCTGAGTGCCATATCACAAAGAAGCGGTGCCAGATCAGCCGTATATGTCGGCGATCCGATCTGATCATCAACTACCGTCAGATGATCATGCGTTTCCGCCAACTGCAACATCGTCCGGATAAAATTCTTCCCGTTTTCGCCAAACACCCAGGAAATCCGCACGATAAAGTACCGTTCCATTTCCCGCTGAACCGCCAGCTCGCCGCGATATTTCGCTTCGCCGTAAACATTCTGCGGCCCTTTGGCATCATCAACCTGATAAAAGTCCTCTCCGTCACCGGGAAACACATAATCAGTACTGATATAAACCAGCTTAGCCCCAGTCTCCCGACAAGCCGCCGCTATCTCTGCAGTCCCGGTTTCATTTGCCTTAAAACACAGCTCCGGCTCATCTTCCGCTTTATCAACGGCTGTATAAGCCGCACAATGGATAACCGCCTCCGGCCGGTACTGCTCCAATAACCGTCTGGCCGCCCCCGGTTCGCCCAGCGGCAATTCCTTACGCGAAACGCCTATACATTCTATACCGCGCCGGGTTAATTCTTTTTCAACATCAAACCCCAGCTGACCGGTTATTCCCGTCACCAATATCTTCACGTTTTTGTACCCCCGAAGCCTCTGCTTCCCGCTTCATTTTCTCACTCATCTCATCATAGAAAACATAGCAGGCCCGTCCGCGGCGTTTTGCTTCATACAGTGCCAAATCTCCCCGATGGATAAGCTCACCGCCCCAAATCCCTGTATCTTCAGTATAGGCAATCCCCATACTTAATGACAAAACCCGGAACCGTTCATCCTTCTGGAATTTTTCGATCATATTCTTCATAAACACATCCAAGGATTTTTTCAAATCTTCCTTGGACAAATTCCCCAAAATCGTAACCAAAAATTCATCGCCACCCAACCGGGTGATAAAATCATCGGCAAAATGTTGCTTCAATCCGTCGGCGATCAAAACTATCGCCTCATCACCGGCCTTATGGCCGTAAGTATCATTTATCGACTTAAAATGGTCGGCATCAATATAGAGCATCGTTACCGGATTATCCTTACGTTCTTTTTCCATAAACTCATAGAACGCCAGCCGGTTGGATACACCGGTCAGATAATCCGTATAGGCCATCGCTTCAATCCGCCGGCGATATTGATTCTCCAGCGTAACATCGCGGGCAATGCCGACTGTACCGATAAGAGTTTTGCCGTCCTCATCAAAGATCGGCGCTTTCCAAGTCTTAAGTTCCCGCAGATCCCCGTTTTGATCCTGCACCTGTTCATCAAATACACAGACCTCACGCTTTTCCAAAACCGCCTGCTCCGTCTCCAGACAGACAAACTCGCCCTTCTTGTACATTTCCTCGGTAAGGCCCCAAATATAATAATGTCCGCGGCCTTCAACATCAGACTTCTCCTTGGCCACGCACTCGCAAAAAGCGTCATTAACCTTGAGATGCGAACCTTTTACATCCTTATACCAAATCAAGTCAGGAAGCATATTTATCGACGT
>CALCTX010000074.1 GCA_937907035.1 uncultured Selenomonadales bacterium | reverse complement strand
ACTGGTGACCTTATCCTTACCAAGGATACGCTCTGCCGACTGAGCTACATCAGCATTCCGGCATTGGTTGCGGGAAGAGGACTTGAACCTCTGACCTTCGGGTTATGAGCCCGACGAGCTACCGACTGCTCCATCCCGCGATGTTTTCCTGGACAAATATCCAGCTGACAGAAAATTATATTAGCACATTTAATATCGTTTGTAAATAGCTAAAATATATTTATATAATTCTGCCCAAAACATTAATTTATAATTTAATGATACGATCAAGAATAATTTTTGCCAACTCACTTTTTTTCAAAAGTGGAAACTCCTCAATATTCCCATCTCGGAAAAGGATCTTTATCAAATTAGTCTCAACGTTAAACCCTGCTTCCGGTTTAGTTACATCATTGGCAACAATAAAATCAAGATTCTTCTTTTCCAGTTTTTCTTTTGCATATTTGAGCAGATTTTGCGTTTCAGCAGCAAATCCGACTAATATCTGGCCTTTCTTTTTTATTGAACCGAGTTCCTTTAAGATATCAGGATTTTTCTCAAGTTCAACAACCAGCGTCTCATCATTTTTCTTTATCTTATTATCAGCTACTGTTTTAGCCCGGTAATCTGCTACTGCCGCTGCTTTTATCGTAATATCCGTATCAGCAAATTCCCGAAGGACTGCCTGTCTCATCTGTTCAGCAGTTTCAATATTGATCACTGTTACACCTTCCGGCGGTGTAAGTGCCGACGGGCCGGAAACGAGTACCACATCAGCTCCGCGTCGCTTTGCTTCCGCTGCAATAGCATATCCCATACGTCCGCTCGAACGATTGCCAATAAATCTGACCGGATCGATTGGTTCAATCGTACCGGCAGCTGTAACCAAAACCTTTTTACCGGCCAATTCACCGGCAACAACAAAATAATCATCCACCGCAGCTACAATTGCTGTCGGTTCCGGCAATCTGCCGACGCCGGTAACCCCACATGCCAAATGACCGCTATCCGGTTCAATAAACTTATATCCCAAACCTTTCAGAGTCTCGATATTTCGCTGTGTTACCGGGTTCTCATACATATTGGTGTTCATTGCCGGTGCAAATAACACCGGTGCTTTAGTCGCCAACAAAGTTGTCGACAGCATATCATCAGCAATTCCGGCTGCTGCCTTGGCAATTATATTTGCTGTAGCAGGAGCAATAAGTACCATATCTGCCAACGTCGCCAATGCTACATGTGCAACATTCCACTGCGTTACTTCCGCCCACATATCTGAAACCACCGGCTGACCGGTAATCTCCCTGAATGTCAACGGTGTTACAAACTTAGTGGCCTCCTCCGTCATTATCACATGAACCTCAGCCCCAGCCTGACGAAGTTTACTGGCAACCTCAACGACTTTATAAGCGGCAATTCCGCCGGTTACTCCCAATACAATCTTTTTATCCTTGAGCATACAGGATTTCAACCCCTATCACAAAAAATAACCCTTACTTAATACCGAGTTTAGTCCGGGCATAAGTGATCTCGCCCTCAGCCACTTCAGCCAAAGCATTGGTAACATTCTTTGTAGATTTTACCTTTACCTTTACCTGACTGCCATCTAATATCTGGCGAGCCCGTTTAGAAGCTAAAACAACCAGCGTATAACGGCTGTCAACTTTCGTAAGCAATGTATTGATTGATGGTGTTACCATATCCATGTCATCATTTCCCTTCTTTGATATTATCTATTATTTCCTTGTTGCGACCGACCCGGCAATGTTCAGCATCAACGATCGCTGCTATCTGTTCCACTGCCTGTTCGACCTGCTCATTAACTACAATGTAATTATACCGTTCAGCAATCTCCATTTCACCGGCTGCTGATTTCAACCGACGTTCGATACTCTCAGCAGAATCTGTCCCTCTCGTTTTTAAACGACGTTCCAATTCTTTTAAAGATGGTGGCATTATATAGATATAAATTTCATCCGGAAATTTTTCTTTTACTGACATAGCACCCTGCGTATCTATTTCAAGCAAGATATCCTGTCCATCCGCGAGCCTCTCCTGAATCTTTTTTAACGGTGTTCCGTAATAATTACCATAAACCTCCGCCCATTCAAGAAGTTCCCCATCTTCAATCATCTTTTCAAAAACATTTTTCGCCAAAAAATAATAATTCACGCCATCGACTTCACCGGTACGTGGTTGTCTGGTTGTTGCAGAAATAGAATACGCTATTTCTTTGTGTTTTTCTAAAAGTGCCGAACAAACTGTTCCCTTTCCGGTTCCTGACGGACCGGAAACTACAATGAGGCATCCTTTTCGTTTCATTGTTCATCATCCTTCAACTTAAAATCAGATTCAATATTGCCTCCTATGCGTCTGGCTATCGTATCCGGTTGAACCGGTGAAAGAATAATATGCCCACTGTCACTGATAATTACCGCTCTGGTCCGTCGCCCATAAGTAGCATCAATAAGCTGTCCGCTATCTCTGGCGTCCTGGACCATTCTCTTTATCGGTGCCGATTCAGGAGCAACAACCGCTACTATTTTATTGGCGATAGCAATATTGCCCAATCCGATGTTTATCAGTTTAATGTCCATTTCCTACCTCTCATCACTCGATATTCTGAACCTGTTCTCTAAGTTTTTCTATCTCGCTCTTTACATCAACCGAAAGCTGTGCTGCCTTGACATTATTAGCCTTCGAAGCTGTGGTATTGATTTCCCGGTTCATTTCCTGGATCAGAAAATCCAATTTCCTGCCAACCGGAGCATCCGCTTCATTTATTATATCACGGAACTGCTTAAAATGACTCCGCAGTCTTACTATTTCCTCAGTATAATTTACCCGGTCAGCATAAATTGCCGTCTCTTGGATCAGCCGATTTTCATCAATTTCCTGAGCAGACAAAACATCAGACAATGTCTTTTCCAAACGTTCACGATAATATGCTACGATCTGCGGTGCTAAACTGGAGATCTCTTCAACATAATCTTCAAGGATACCGATTCTTTTCAAGAAGTCTGCTTCAATATTTTTGCCTTCTTTTTTCCGCATCTCAACAAAATTTGTCAATGCTTCAGTCAAAGCCTGGTCAAGCAATACCTCTGCACCATCTAACGAAGCCGCAATATCCTCAACGATCAGCACATCCGGAAATCTGGCTATATCAACACTGCGAGCCCTTCCCGACTCACCGATAGCTTCACTGATCTCATTAAGCGCATTGCTATAAGCCAAAGCTAAATTTTTATCAACTGTTATCTGTTTAGGTTTTGTCCGCTTATCGAGGAACGATACATTCACATCCATCTTTCCCCGTGAAGCATACTGTTTAATAGTATTTCTGATCCTGTCCTCAAATGCATTCAAAACCCGGGGCATATGAACATCAACATCTAAATAACGCTGATTGACAGACTTTACTTCTATATGAAAACGATAATCTTCATTATCTGCATCACCGGCACCAAACCCGGTCATACTTTTAAGCATAACAAATTCTCCTCTTCTCAATATTTACCGGAAAACACATATTCTGCCGGCCCAGTCATATATAAATGATCATCATCGCGCCACTCAACGACCAGACGGCCGCCATCAAGCTCTATTTCAGCCTTACGTTCTGCCAGATCATTCAATACTGCCGCCGTAAGTGTTGCACAGGCACCGGTTCCACAGGCAAGGGTTACCGCAGCGCCGCGTTCCCATACCCGCATTCTGAGATGTGAACGATCTCTGACTTCAACGAACTCCACATTCGTCTTTTTAGGGAACACATCATGCCGTTCAATAACCGGGCCAAGCTTTTCAATCGATAATCCGGAAAGTGTCTCAAAAAAAAGCACACAATGCGGATTTCCCATTGACACACAAGTCATATCATACGTCTCCCCGAAAACCTCTATCGGCTCACCAACGACCTTATTCCCTTCACCATCAATATTTACCGGTATCCGATCCGGCTCCAATATCGGCTTTCCCATATCAACACAGATATTAACGACCTTGCCATTTTCGACAAATAATTTCGGCACCAAAATGCCTGCCCCTGTCTCAACAGTAAACTCTGTCTTATTTACCCGCTTGTGTTCATAAGCCATTTTCGCAAAACAGCGGATACCATTTCCACACATCTCTGCTTCACTGCCATCTGCATTAAATATCCGCATACAGAGATCTGCCTTATCTGACGGCAATATTAATATCAATCCATCAGCCCCGACACCATAATGACGATTGCATACATTTCGGGAAATATCAGCACAATCCGCTATATTGATTGTTTCTGCAAAACAGTCAACCATGACAAAATCATTGCCACAGCCCTGCCATTTTTCAAATATCACCTTGCAAGCCTCCTTACCTGTTCAGGCTGTATATTTTATTGTACCTTGTTACAGTTTTATATGCAAGAAAAACACAAAATTGACCGTCAATATTATAAATGATATATTGAAATCACAATAATAATATGAATGGAGTCTGCCTTAATGAATTTAGACGGTTTTTCCCTTCATCCGCTGGCACTTGAACTAGATAATGCTCTAAATGGCGGACGAATTGATAAAATAACACAACCAAATAAACAAACTGTTATTATGGCTGTACGCCAACCAGGTAAAAATTATCTGGTACAGTTGTCAATAAATCCGCAAAATCCCAGCGTTTTTCTGATAGACACTGCTCCGGAAAATCCACTGGAACCGCCGACTTTTTGTATGGTACTCCGAAAGCATCTTGAAACCGGACGGATTGCATCAGTCTGCCAATACAAACTTGACCGCATTCTCAGTATCGAAATTGATGTTATTGCCGGGGCCGGAAAGATCACTACCAAAACTCTCTATATCGAGTTAATGGGAAAATACAGCAATATTATTTTGACAACTGACGGCATGATAAATGATTCGCTTCGCAAGGTTGGATCAAACAGCAGCCGGGTACGGACTGTTCTGCCCGGCCAAGAATATGTTTTACCTCCGCAACAGGATAAACTAAACCCATTAACTGAATCACTAGCTGATCTTGTCAAGGGGATCTCCTCTCGCAGTGAACAAAAGCTTACAAAAGCTATACTTGATACCTGTCTTGGTTTTGGTCCGGTAACTGCCAAAGAAGTGGCCTTTTCTTCCGGTCTTCCCAACGACATACCAGTCAGCGAATTAGCCGACAGTGACTTTAATGCCTTGGAAACGGCATTGTCCGAAACGATCGCCTCGATTGACATTAAAAATGATAATTTCCGCCCTTCTTATGTGTCTGATAGCAACAACAAGATCATTGCTGTTGCTGCTTTTCAACTACATTATCTGACTGATATAAAAACTGATGTCAAATCCATTAATTTTGCTACAATGAGCGACTTACTGACCGCTGTTGAAAAAGTCAGTGGCAGTTACATCCCACCTGATAAGGAACGGTTTGCAAAACTCATCAACAATGAATTGAACCGCGCAAAAAATAAGTTATCAGTCCTGCAAGCAGAAGCCCAGGAAGCGGAAAATGCTGAAGAATACCGCATAAAAGGCGATAATCTCATGACTTATCAATACTCCCTAACTGACCACGCCGATGATGAAATAACAGTTCCTGATATTTATTCCGAACAGGGTGCTATGTTAACGATCCCCCTTGATCGACGCATACCAATAAGTCAAAACTGCCAAAATTACTATCATAAATATAATAAACTCAAACGTGCCCAACAACTTTTAAAAACACAGCTTGCTGAATGTGCTGAAAATATTCTCTATCTGGAAAGTATTGCGGAATCGCTCAAATCTTCTTCTACTCTGAATGAAATAAACGATATCCATAACGAACTTATCGTCTCCGGTTATCTCCGGGAAAAACTCAAAAAGAAACCATCCGATAAGGCTTCTACCCCTTTTGAATTTGTTTCTCCCAGCGGGTTCAAAGTTTTAGTCGGCAAAAACAATCTGCAAAATGACCGTCTGACATTCAAAATCGCGTCCCCTAATGACTTATGGCTGCATACAAAAGATATTCCCGGTTCGCATGTAATATTGAGGACCAATGGTGCAAGTGTCAGTGAAGCAGATATCATATTTGCTGCCGAAACCGCCGCCGCTTTCAGCAAAGCAGCAAATTCCTCAAATGTTCCTGTTGACTGCACCGCTTGCCGTTATGTTAAGAAACCGTCCGGTTCAAAACCGGGATTTGTTATTTTTACCAATCAAAAAACTTATTACGTTACACCGCAAAAATAATATTTTCCATTAAAAAGGAGCTGCCATTTTCAGGCAGCTCCTTTTAACATTACTTGTTATCAAAGTTTAAATTTCTTTACCGCATCACTGAGAAGTTCAGCCTGCATACTGAGTTCTTCACTTGCCGAAGCACTTTCTTCAGCTGTTGCCGAATTTGCCTGCACAACCTGTGATACTTGGAGCACGCCCTGATTTATCTGATCGATAGCCATGCTCTGTTCCTTTGAAGCTTTAGCAATCGATGCAACAAGCTCCGCTACTTCGCCAACATTAGCTACAATAGTTTCCAGCATTTCCGCTGTCTTATGTGCAACTTCCCGGCCGCTGTTAACTTTTTCGATTGATCCCTCAATCATATCCGTTGTCTCTTTTGCCGCTTTCGCACTCCGAGCCGCCAAATTTCTTACCTCTTCAGCAACTACCGCAAAACCTTTACCATGTTGTCCGGCACGGGCAGCTTCGACTGCAGCGTTAAGTGCCAAAATATTTGTCTGGAAAGCGATTTCATCAATAACCTTGATAATCTTGGAAATATTATTCGAAGATGCATTGATCTCTTCCATCGCATTGAGCATTGTTGTCATATCTTCATTACCTTCACGGGCATGCTCACTCGTAATTCCGGTAATCTCATTAGCCTTGTCAGCACTGTCAGCATTGCTGCGAGTCTGAGAAGCGATCTCCGCAATAGAAGCTGAAAGTTCCTCTACAGAAGATGCCTGTTCAGCAGCACCCTGAGAAAGAACCGTACTTGAATCGGAAATATTCTTTGCCCCACCGGCAACCTGCTCTGCCGAATTAGTTATATTCTCAAGGATCTCTCTCATAGCATCTTTCATAGTATTGGTATCTGTTGCCAATTGAGCGATCTCATCCGTACCATCAACTTTGATATCTTTATCACTCAAATTACCCTCAGCAATATTCTTCACTATATTGGTAACTTCAAGCAACCGGTTCATTTGAGCCCCAATGATCAACGAGCCAAAAATCCCCAACAGTACAACCATTACAACAATCGTAATGATCATGTTACGTATAAACTCCTGCTGAATAGCTACCACTGGGGCACTCGGTGCTCCGGCAAAGAACATACCGATACGCTCACCATCTTCATCAACAATTGGCAAATAACAAGTGTAATAAGGTACACCAAGTACGTCAGTCTGAAGAGAAACTTCTTCACCACGACCAACAACAGCCTCGTATACAGCCGCACCGGCCTGCGTACCTACTGCCCGCTGACCATCTTTTTTCAAGGTTGTAGAAACGCGGGTATCACCACGGAAAATAGTAACTGCATCTTCCCCGGCAACCGAATCAATTTCCTCTTCCAAACCTTCCATTAACTTTTTGCCCTTATAAAGTTTACCACCCTTTACTGCCCATTTTCCCGGATGCTTCGCATCAAATAATATCATCAAATGCTTCGCATCATCAGAAACTTTGGAAATGTAAACATTAGAAAAACCATCTCCTGCTTTCATGTATGCCAACAATCCGACACACAGACAAGCAATGACCACGCAGGCGTTAACAAAGATTATCGCCTTTTTCTTTAAACTCATACCTCATCCTCCTCTGGCTTTTAATGCCAAAATATCATTATCGTACTTAATTCTTTTTTACATATTCAACATAATTCTTAAAATTCCTATCTGTAAAATTGAAATTTTATAATTTTTTTTTACATTTTTTAATATCCGGCAAAAATTGACTATTTTCCCCCTTATCGTTACAATAAAAAAAATTGTATTGATACGCTTGGAGGATAAAATGACACTTGACAGTCCTTTTTTTAATTCAATCGCCCTTGATGAAAACAGTAAAACACCTCTTTATGTCCAACTTTATCAAATAATATATACAGCGATCACAACCGGTCAACTTGCGCCCGGTTATAAACTTCCGCCGATACGAAAGTTAGCAAAAAAAATAGGTATCAATCCGGGAACCATTGTCAATGCTTATCGTGAGCTTGCTCAAAACGGCTATATTTTTTCTCGTGAAGGTTCCGGCAGTATCGTAGCTGAACGCCCCATTCAATCTGAACTGCCACCAGAAGAATTCCCGGCCGTTTTCGATTATAGTAATGCTGAATTGCCACCGCAATATAAGAACTGTATTAATATGCGCAGCATAACACTGAACCCGGAAATAGTATCAACAGCTGAATTTAAAAAAGCTGTCCAAAAAATACTTGAGCGTGATGAAGCTTATACTTTTTGCGCTGACAGTGCCACAGGATATCATGGTTTACGTGAATCGCTGTCTGCCGCTCTCACTGACGACGGTATAAAAACGACTCCGGAAAGTATACAGATCATTTCCGGCTCACAACAAGGAATTGACATTATCGCTCGTACCATTTTATCCCATGGTAATCATGTAATAACTGAATCTCCAACATATCCCGGAGCACTTGCCGCCTTCCGGGCTGTCGGGGCCAGAGTGATTGGTATTCCGCTTACCAAATCAGGAATAGATATCGCTGCTTTTGAAAAACAACTGAAGCTCTTACACCCTAAGCTTATCTATGTAATGCCTAATTTACAGAACCCCCCCGGTATTACTTACGATACAGAAACCCGCT
>CALCTX010000073.1 GCA_937907035.1 uncultured Selenomonadales bacterium | reverse complement strand
ATTTCCTGTATTTGCTGCGGAAATCGCATAATCTGAAAAATTGATCGGGAGAGATATATGGAACACAAAGAAGAGATAGGGATTTTGGAATATGATGATGATTTTCTTGAAGTAAAGCGCAAAGATGCAATCCTGGTAATGAGCTTCGGAACGACGATTGCCACAGCCAGAAAGCGTAGTATCGAAGCGATAGTCAGTGATATAAAGCAGAGATTTCCCGATAAGCCGGTGTGGTCAGCCTTTTCTTCGCGATATGTCATTAAAAAGATCAAAGAACAGACCGGCGAAACTTATCTGTCAGTAGAAGAAGCCCTGACAAAATTAAAGGAACAGGGATTTACCCGGATCGCTATGGTGCCGGTTGATCTGTTTCCGGGGCGGGAATATGAACATAAAGAGGATTGTTATTATCTGCAGCGGCAGCTGTTTAAACGGGTCGTTTTTGGTACGCCGTTAATGTATTGGACCGGACAGCTTGGCGCGCCGGACGATGTTCGGGAAGTATTTGAAGCATTCCGGCCGGGTATACCGGAACTTGAAAAAGGTCAGGCAGTCATATTGGTTGGGCACGGTACGACTCATTGGTCCAATGATTATTTTCTTATTTTGCAGGAACGGATAGAAGCGTCAGGAATCGACAATATATTTGTCTGCACGATAGAGGGGACGCTAACGGTGGAGGATATGATACCGCGGCTGCGCAAAAAAGAGTATAACAAGGTTTTGCTGATGCCGTTTATGTTGTCTGCCGGCGGTCATGTATTGAAGGATATCAATGGCAATCAGCCGGAGTCATGCCGTTCCTTGCTGGAAACAGCCGGCTTTGAGGTGGAGACTTATTTGCATGGGCTCGGAGAAAGTCCGGCTATGCGTCAGCTTTTTGTCAAACGGGCCGAAGCAGTTGTCAATTTGTTGGAATAAATCTTTGGAAAGTAAAGATTCGGAATGAGGAGATCAGTTTGAAATATCGTATTTTTGCCAATCGGACAGCGGGGATTCTCATTATCAGTGCAATCCTTTTGTTGTCAGCAGCTTGCGGCAATTTTGTCGGGCTGAAAGGCAATGATAAGGTTGCTGACGGCAATGGCTATGAGGTGACCGATGCCAAAGGCAGAACAGTAAAAATACCGCATAAACCACAGCGTATCGTTACACTGTCAATCTATACCGATCAAATTGCTTTAGGCTTGGTAAAAACCGACCGGATGGCGGCTGTTAATAATTTTCTTGACGATCCGAAAGAGTCGGTGATTGTTGAGAAAGCAAAAAAGATAAAGGAAAAGGTCAAGAATCCGTCAATTGAGCAAATGGTTGCCTGGCGGCCTGATCTGGTTATTGCCAGTGAATGGACATCGCCGGAAGCGATAGCCGCATATATCGATTTTGGTATGCCGGTGGTGGTTTGCAATAAAGCCAATAATTATGAGCAGGTAAAAGAATGTGTCCGGATAATTTCGGAGGCCGTCGGCGAGAGAGAAAAAGGGCAGCAGATGCTGCAAAAAATGGATCAGGAGCTGGCGGCGATAACGGATAAAGTGGCTGAGATTCCGGCTGATCAGCGCAAGCGCGTCTTATTGCTGTCTGTTATGACCGAATATGGTGGAATCGGCAGTTCGTATGATGATATGTGCAAAAAAGCCGGTGTCGTTAATACGATAGCCGAGGCAGGGATCAAGAACGGGCAGTCTCTGACCAAAGAGATGATCATCAAGTGTGCACCGGATGTGATCTTGATGACGGATTATACTAATGGCGGCAATTTTGATCTGAAGAAATTTATTGATGATTATATTGCTGATCCGGCGATGCAGACAGTACCGGCAATACGGAATAAAAATCTCAAAATGCCGCGGGATTGTTATATTTATAACTGTTCGCAGGATTTCGTTTACGGTGTGCAGGAGATTGCTTATGCAGCCTATGGTGATGCGTTCAGGCTGGCGGACGGAATGAATATTTCTTTTTCCGGCGAATGATCAGTGCCGGTGTAAAAAACTGTATAAAAAACAGTGTTGCAAAAAATACTTGCAACACTATTTTTTTATGCTAAGATACAAATAAGAAAATTACTAAGTAGGAGGGACTGGCGTGGAAGCGGGAAAGCATAGTCCGGAATTAAATAAATGTCTTGAAACTTTACGGGAAAAGGGCTATAAGATAACACCGCAGCGGCGGGCTGTTTTGGAAGCGTTTGGCAGCGGTGAACAGTTTTGTTCGGTACAACAGGTGCTGGAGATCGTCCGGGAAAAACAGCCGGATGTTTCGCTTGATACGATATATCGAAATCTGACATTATTGCGGGATTTGGGAATCGTGCATGAGATAGTCCGCCCGACGGGAAATGTCTATGAGATCATCGCGGAAGGGCATCACCATCATCATTTGATCTGTACGGAATGTGGCAAGATGGAGTGTATTGATATTTGCCCGATGAACAAGATTTATGAAAAAGAGGCGGCGAGCCGCGGCTTTTTGGTAACCGGTCACGTATTTGAATTTTACGGGCTTTGCTGGTCGTGCCGATCCAAGCAGAAAACGAAAAAATAAGAAAGTTGGTTTTGTAGTTGTTAAAAGAGATACTTCATCATCATGCTTTGTTTGGCGATGATTGTAATAAATTGTGCTGTACAAAGATCGAAAACTTTTCGGTCAAGGTCGGGCAGCTGGAAATATTTACTGATGTCAATCTGCATATTCATTGCGGGCAGCTGACCGCAATAATCGGTCCGAACGGTGCCGGGAAAAGTACGCTCCTGAAAGCGATACTGGGAGTAGTGCCGCATACCGGGGCGTTGAATTATGTTGACGCTAAGGGGGAACATACCGGACATCCGGTTATCGGTTATGTGCCGCAGTATCTTGACTTTGATGTCAGCGCGCCAACGAGCGTTATGGATATATTTATGGCTTGCCTGACAGATAAACCGGTTTGGCTGTGTTCGGGAAAATCTTTGCGGGAACGGGTACTGAAGGGCTTGTCCCGGGTAAAGGCCGGACACCTTATTGACCGACGGCTGGGCGCATTGTCCGGTGGCGAGCTGCAGCGGGTACTGTTGGCGCTGGCACTTGATCCGCTTCCGGATCTGCTCCTTTTGGATGAGCCGGTATCCGGAGTTGACCGCAATGGTTTGGAGTTGTTTTATGAGATAGTTTCCGAGCTTCGTGAAAAAGAGGATATTGCGATAATCCTTATTTCGCACGATCTTAATTTGGTTGCCCGTCATGCAGATCAGGTGGTACTCATGGATAAAGGGGTTATTATGCATGGTTCGCCGGAACAAGTGTTTAAGGATCAGCGGACGAAAGAGATATTTGGCATGCTTGCCGGCAGCCAGTCGGAAGGCGGTGCTGTTTGATGGAGAGTATTTATTCTTTGTTAGGTGCCTTGCCGTTCAGCTGCCTGGAGCATGATTTTATGAAAAACGCCTTTTTGGCAGTGCTGCTGGTTACACCGTTATTCGGGTTACTGAGTACTATGGTCGTATCCAACCGGATGGCATTCTTTTCTGATTCCTTGGGACACGGAGCTTTTACCGGTCTGGCGATCGGTGTTCTGCTGGGCAGTGTTTCGCCGCTTTGGTCTCTGGTAGTATTTTCGTTGTTGTTTTCGTTTGTCATCACTTATATCAAGCATCATTCAAGGGCTTCGACTGATACGATAATCGGGGTGTTTTCCTCAACGGCTATCGCTGTTGGTTTGATGTTGTTGTCGCATGGCGGCAGTTTTAACAAGTTTTCCAAGTATCTTATCGGCGATATTTTAAGCATTGATATCGATGATCTTTTGCTGCTGGCGATAGTTTTGCTGGTAGTTGTCAGCTTATGGGGATTGGTTTTTAACCGGCTGCTGGTATTATCGATAAATCCGATATTTGCGCACAGTCGGGGAATTTCGGTTTTGACGGTTGAAGGCCTGTTTGCAGCTGTACTCGCGGTTGTCGTGGCATTGAGCATTCAGTGGGTAGGTCTGCTCATCATCAATTCGCTGTTAGTGTTGCCGGCTGCGGCAGCCCGCAATGTGACCAATGATGTCAAAGGATATCATTTGGTTTCGGTCGGGACAGCACTGTTTTCCGGAATTGCCGGCTTGCTGATCGCTTATTACTGCAATATGGCAGCCGGTGCGACGATCGTGGCCGTAGCAGCTACTTGTTTCTTTGTTTCACTGGCGATGCGGCCATATTTTGTCAAGTAAAATTTTAGTGTTTTTAATGATATTTTATTTCAGAATGTTATAATAGAGGTAACATAAGAAAGGACAAGGGGGCGGTATCATGATTATCGGATTGTGTTCAATGCTTATCAGATTTTATGCGACCTATTGGATGTTTAATGACACGAAAAAGATGAATATGGAATCGTCAAAGCGGTTTTTCTGGATAATATTCACCTTTGCGTTTTGGTATTTTGCGGGACCGTTGTATTTTATTTTTGTCAAAAATAAAAAGAGTGTGCCATACCGCCCGACACCGGCGGATAACGTTGTTTACGGAGAACCGGAAAACGGGACGGTGGACGTCAGTGAAAAGGTTACCTGTCCGAGCTGTAAAGCACAGGTACCGTCGAGTTTTTCATTTTGCAATCATTGCGGGTACACTTTAAAGCCGCAATGTTCAGGGTGCGGAAAGACTTTGGAGCCGGAGTGGACGGCTTGTCCGCATTGTGGAACCAAAGTCGGAGAAGAAGAGGAAGAAAAAACGGATCCTGTATTGTAAAATGGTCTTCATTGAAAAGGGAAGGGAATCGTTGGATATGGTGGCTGGTTCTGAACAGACGATACGTTTAGTAACAATTCGTTAGTCGCGTAGAAGTGCACTGTTTCAGATTCTTGGAGGAAAGATTATGAAAGAGAAGCCGGTATATGACCGATTATCACATTTTGTATATAACAGCGATGATGTAATGACCCGTTATATCAACGAACGGATGATGAGTGTTTATATTTCTGCCTTCTTGGTAAATTTGGAAGATGACACTTATCGGACTTATATTCATTCCAATAAAACCTTGGTGATGGAGCGCGAAGATTGTTGCTGGTCAATGGCGATAAATGAATTTGCCAAAGAATGTGATGAAAACTATCGGGATTTGATGTGTAATATCGGGTCAACGGAATTTTTGCGCCGGACGATGACGCACGATGATCAGCGTGAGTTTATTTATCGGGTCGGCAAGGCTGACGGCTCGTGGCGGCGGGCGGTTGTCAGTGTTATTGAACGTGAGAACGACATTCCGACGTTGTTGCTGATCTGTTTTAAGATAATTGACGACAACAATGCACAAAAACTTGATTTTGAAATCCAGCTGGCCGAAAAGAATAAGGAACTTGATAAACAGCTTCAGATCATTTCGGCGTTGACCAGTGATTATGGTTTTGTGGGGACTATTGACCGGACCGGCGACTATGGTACGATCATTCCGTATCATATCAGCCAGACGGCCCGGCAATTATTTGGAAATGTAATTGCCGAGAGCAGCTTTGAACGTTTTAAAGAAGAGCTGAAATTGCATGTAGTAAAAGAAGATTGGCCGATAATAGAAGAGAATTTCCAGCGGAACAAGATATTAGCGGAGCTGAGTGAAAATCCGGTATATCGTTTCAATTTCCGTTTGTTGATCAATGGGGTACCGAAATATTATCGGATGAAGTTTTCTGTTGAGAGAGGTACCACGGACAGAATCGTGTTGGGCATTTTTAACGTCGATTCGGAAATCAAGAGAGAACATGCAGTTGGCGAAATGACCGGCTATGCAAGGGCGAGGGTATTTACGGATGCTTTTTTGAGCAGTTATACCGGTGCGTACTATATAGATTTGGCAAACGACAAATCTCTGCCTTTTAAAGGTGATGTCGGTGTAAAAGATTGGTCTGAA
>CALCTX010000072.1 GCA_937907035.1 uncultured Selenomonadales bacterium | reverse complement strand
ATCGGCAAAGGATCTCGGTACTGGCAAAGAGCAGAAGATCACAATTCAGTCTGATTCCGGCATGAGCAAGGAAGATATTGATCGCATGGTTAAAGAAGCTGAGGCGCATGCTGCTGAAGATAAGGCTCAGAAAGAAGCCATTGAGATCAGAAATAATGCTGATTCTCTCTGCTATCAGGCTGAAAAGACAATAAAGGATCTTGGCGATAAAGCAGATGCTGCTCAGATTGAAAAAGTTAAGGCCGGAATAGAAAAGGTTAAAGAAGCTTTGAAAGGCACTGACAATGAAGCAATTAAGAAAGCAACTGAGGAATTACAGAAGCCGCTTTATGAAATGAGTGCGGCTGCTTATCAGGCAGCTCAGCAGGCTGCCGGTGCAGCCGGAGCTGCTGGCGGTGCACAAGGCACATCTGATGCCGGTGCGCAGCAGGAAGCAAAAAAGACTGACGATGATGTTGTTGATGCCGAGTATAAGGTCGTTGATGACGATAAGAAATAATTTATCTGTCGGACAACGAGGTGGTGCAAAGTGAGCGAGAAACGCGATTATTATGAGGTCCTCGGAGTAGATAAATCTGCATCTGAGGCTGATATTAAAAAAGCATATAAGAAGATGGCCCGCAAATACCATCCGGATTTGAATCCAGGCAATAAAGAAGCTGAGGAAAAATTTAAGGAAGTCAATGAGGCTAATGAAGTACTGTCTGATCCGCAGAAACGGCAAAAATATGATCAGTTTGGTCATGCTGCTTTCGATGGAACAGGTGGCATGGGTGGTGGCAGTGGCTTTGGCGGATTTGGAGGTTTCGGTGGCTTTGGCGATGGCGGCATGGGAGATATCTTTGATATGTTCTTTGGCGGCGGTGGCGGTCGTCGCCGTCGTCCAGGGCCGGAACGAGGCAGTGATCTCCGCTATGATCTGGAAATTTCCTTTGACGAAGCAGCTTTTGGTAAAGAGGCCGAGTTAAATATTCCACGTACTGAGGAATGCCCGACTTGTCATGGCAGTGGTGCAGCAGCTGGCAGTTCCCCGGAGGAATGTCCTAACTGTCATGGTTCCGGACAGGTACAGCATGCACAAAACACGCCGTTTGGGCGGATAATGAATACCAGAACCTGTGATCGTTGCAACGGCAGCGGCAAGATTGTTAAAAATCCTTGTTCTGATTGTCATGGTACGGGTAAAAAGCAGGTTCGCCGTAAGATAAGTGTCAAGATACCGCCGGGAGTCGATCAGGGATCGCGTATCCGGGTATCTGGCGGTGGCGAAGCCGGTACTCGTGGTGGCGGGCCGGGAGATTTATACGTTTACATTTTTGTTAAGCCGCATAAGATTTTTTCCCGTGATGATTTTGATGTGCTTTGTGAGGTGCCGATCACTTTTGTTCAGGCAGCACTGGGCGACGATGTAGAAGTGCCGACGCTTGACGGAAAGGTAGAGATGAAGATACCTGCCGGTATTCAGTCGGGAACAGTGCTTCGGTTGAAGGGAAAAGGAATACCCCATCTGAAGGGTACCGGTCGTGGCGATCAGCGGGTACGGATCAAAGTGCTCACACCGCAAAATCTTTCTGACAAGCAAAAAGCATTGCTGAAAGAATTCGGAGAGATCAGTGGGGAAAAGGTAAATCCGGAACAAAAGAGTTTTTTTGATACGGTAAAGAAGATGTTTAAAGGTTAAGCATATTACTGCCATCTGGCTTCAGGCCGGGTGGCAGTTTTGTGTTTGCAGCTTTTGTAGTATAACTCAGTAAAGATGGTTTCCACCTCTGTAGCTGGCGGGTACCTTATGGAATGAACAAGCGGCGAGCATGTCTTCCGCTTCGTTGAAACGCAAATTGGAAGAAAATGCCTATGGCATTTTCTTGAACAATGGCGTTATAATATCAGTTAATTAATAAAACGGGAGTGATTCGATGCGTTGGGTAGAGATAAGTATAAAAACCTCACATGAAGCTGTGGATTTTTTGACGGTTATATTTGAAGATTTGGGTGCTATGGGTGTTGTGGTAGAGGACCCGCAGCTTTTAAATGATTATATTGATTCCGGATTATGGGATTATACTGATCTTACCCGGAATGAAAAGACAGATGTTGTTGAAGTTAAAGCTTATTTGCCGGAAGATGAGGAATTGGAAAGCAAACTTATAATTTTAAATCAGGAATTTGACAAGCTTCGGGAAAATGTTGATGTTGCACCGGGCGAGATTACTCGGACGATCATTCAGGATGAAGACTGGGTAAATAATTGGAAACAATATTTTCATGTCAGTCGGATAGGCAAGCGTATAGTTATCCGGCCCTCGTGGGAAGATTATGTTGCCGAGCCGGATGATGTGGTTATTACACTCGATCCCGGAGCTGCATTCGGAACAGGAACGCATCCAACAACGGCTATGTGTTTGGCAGAATTGGAAGAACAAATCCGGCCGGGAATGACGGTGTTTGATGTCGGTACCGGTTCCGGCGTACTGGCAGTAGCAGCGGTAAAGCTTGGGGCTGCGAAGGTTACAGCTGTTGATTATGATGCTACGGCAGTAAAAGCGGCAGCTGAAAATTTAGCAATGAACAGCTTGGAAGACAAAATTGATTTGCACCGCAGTGATCTGATGAAAAATGTTGACGGCAAAGCAGATGTTATTACAGCCAATATTATTGCCGATATTATCATGCGCTTATTTGATGAACTTGATCAGCATTTGGCTTCGGACGGTAAGCTCATAGCCAGCGGTATAATTGAGCCACGGGAGGCTGAGGTCGTTGCGGCTGCAGAAGCGCATGGTTTTGTCATTGAAAAAATTAATCGGCAGAAAGAATGGGTAATGTTACTCATTAGTCGCGGAGAAAAGAAATGAGACGATTATTTATCAACGAACCAATCGGAGAAAAGATCATAATTACCGGGCAGGATGCTCACCATTTGGGGTATTCCCTTCGGGGCAGGATCGGGCAACGGTATGTTGTGGCAGATGTAAATGGGGAAGTTGCCGAAATGGAGATAGTTTCTTTTACAACGGATACAGTCACGTTGCGATTGATCGAGAAATTGGCAGCTGATACCGAATCACCGGTTGAATTGACATTGGCGATGTGTTTGCCAAAATCGGACAAAATGGAATTTATCGTTCAAAAAGCAACGGAATTAGGTGCGACAAGTGTTCAGCCTTTGAAAAGTGATAATTGTGTTGTTAAATATGATGACAAAAAAAGTCTTTCCCGACAGGAAAAGTGGCAAAAAATTGCTGATGAAGCCGGAAAACAATGTGCCAGAACAGTTATTCCGACAGTTGAGCCGATAAAGAATATTGCTGATTGGTTTAAGGATATAAAGCAAGTTGGCAACAGTATAAAAATGATGTGTTATGAGGCGGAGGACAGGAAGTCAGTCGGAGATTTTTTGGCTGAAGCAAACGGCGAAAAATATATCTTGCTTATTGGTCCGGAAGGCGGATTTTCTCTTTCGGAAGTTGAACAGGCAGTTAATGCCGGTTTTACATCGGTTTCATTGGGGAAGCGGATACTTAAAGCTGAAACAGCAGCGGTTGCGGCGATGACCGTTGTTCAGTATGAAAAAGGCGATCTGGGCAGGAGAGGTATGGCGTGAAAAAAGCGGCATTTATGACTTTGGGATGCAAGGTCAATCAATATGAAACTGAGACGATGGAAGGGCTGTTTCGTCAGGCGGGGTATGAAGTAGTTCCTTTTTCTGAACGGGCAGATGTCTATATTGTCAATACTTGTTCAGTCACCAGTTTGGGAGAGAAAAAATCCCGGCAGCTGATACGGAGGGCGCAACGTTTGAATCCGGAAGCTGTGCTGGCGGTTACTGGCTGTTATGCACAGTTAAATCCTGCAGAGATTGCCCGGATTGACGGTGTACGATTGGTCATTGGCAATCAAGGCCGGGAAAATATTGTCAAACTTTGTGAACAGGCAGCAACAATACCTGAACCAATTACAGTGGTTGATGATATTATGCAGGCCAAACAATTTGAAGATATTCCGCTTTTTGACTATATCGGCTGGGAGATCTTCGGCACGGTGGAGATGGTGCTGCACAAGCCGGTGCCGATGAAGAAGCCCTGACGGTACTGTTTCCTCAGAATCAAGTGAAGCTAATGAATAACAAGAGTATGAAGCGGAAGTAAGGGAGGGAATGCCGTTGGGAAAAGTCATTAAGCGGGAACCCGTCAAAATCGATGATGGCAGAGGAGGGCAGATCCGCATCTTCGACGTCATCACCGATGAAAGCGGGGTCCAGTGTGAATTCAAAGCAGGGAGCGGGCGCTTTGTTTCCGTTCCGATTGATCAGTTACTACTGATCGTAAACCACCAAAGAAAACAGAAAAATGTAATAAACAGATAAGCTACCGAGCAGAGTCGTTTGAACTACTAGCCGGAGTTATCTCTGACAACCGTATTGGTTGCACAGGATAACTCCGGCTTTTTTTGTTTTTCAGAGAAATTTTAATGAAGTGGTCATTAGGTGACCAGTTCACAGAGTAAACTACCGCAAACATATAAATATTTGACAGCCCCGAGTGTACATCAAGGGCAGCAGATCATATGGGATTCAGCAAGACAATGCGTCTTTCTGTCTTCCAGCGACCTGTTGCTGACTTTGTGCACCCTTTTTTGGGGTATGACGCTGCAGCCGGGTCGTGTGACCCGGCTTTTTTCGTTTCTGCTGCCCTTTGCGCCGCCCGGAGCGGAAAGGACAGAAATGAAATATTCCTATTACTACGCAACAGGCGCGGAGAGTGTGGAGATCGATGAGGAGTGGGCAGCGCTGCTGCAGGCGATGGATAAGGAAGAGGAGGCAAACCGGAAAAAAGAGACCCGCCGCCACTACAGCCTGGATGACATCGACTATGAGGGCGAAGAGTTTGCCGGGGAGGAGACTGCAGAAACGGAACTGGAGAAAAAGGAGCTTCGTCAGGAGCTGGAGAAAAAGCTCGCTCTCCTTACAGAAACCCAGCAGCGCCGCCTTTTAATGTATGCCGACGGCATGACTTATCGGGAAATCGCAAATAAGGAAAAAATCAGTTGTGTCAATGTTTTCAAGTCGGTTGAACAGGCAAGGAAAAAATTCTCATAAATTTTTTAAAAAATTTTTTCCGGGAGGGATAACAAAACGGCCTTTCCGTGTCCGTACAGTGAAGGGCACAAACAAATTCAAGTCCCTTCGGAAAGGTAAGAAAAAATGATCACTAAAGAATTCCCTCCCCGGGCAAAGCTGGATATTGCCATTACGCTGCTCACGGCCCTGTCTCTTGCGGCTAAGCGCACAGCAGAGATCCTCAGCAGAGTCAAGGTTATTGCGGACGAAGAATGATTGCAAAGGAGAAAGATATGACTGACGTGAAATGGATCAAGGTTGACATTGACCTTTTTGAAAATGAAAAGATCATGCTGATCAGGACGGACGAGGATGCGGATTCACTGATCATCCTTTGGCTCAAAATGCTGTGCCTGGCAGGGAAAAAGAACAACCACGGCAGATTTGTAATGGATAACGGGCTTGTCTACACCCCGGAGATCTTTGCCAATGTGCTTTGCTGCGACAGGGCGCTGATGGAGAAAGCACTGAAGCT
>CALCTX010000071.1 GCA_937907035.1 uncultured Selenomonadales bacterium | reverse complement strand
CAATATCACGATTACGGCAGGGGGAGATATCGGTCAGGAACCGGAGCTTGATGCAAACGGCAATCCAAAGATCAAGGGAACCAGGAAGGCTCTGCGTATTGAAAATACCGATAATGAAATGCAAACTGTAACTGTCAAAGCCGGCGAAGGCAAGAGTATTTATCTTGAAGGCTATACAAATAAGCCGGATTATACAGAGGCGGGAGGAACGCTGAATGTCACAGTTGACAATTCACAGCTGAAAAATGTTGAAATATATGCCAACGGCAATCTGGCGGTTAACGGCACTTATACAGTTGACAATATTATCAACCTGAATGCTGAGAACAATTTGACAAATAACAGTAATATCTCGGCTGATGATCGTAATATCAAGTTTAATTCACAGAACGGAAACATCACAAACACCGGTGATCTCGAAGCAAACACTGTTGTGATCAAAGCTGATAGCGGCAGTGTCACGAACAGTGGCGACATCACTATCAACGGTGTAATTGACAGAGTTGACAATACAGATGATACTTTGTGGATGGCAGCCTGGAAAGATGTTACGAACACCGGTCGTATCGAGGCAAAACAAGGTAACATTTACCTTATATCCGGTATCAATTCGAATAACAGCTTTAATCGTGATGATTGGACTATTAATCCGACTGCATCAGAAGCGAAATTATTAAATACCGTAGATTCTGCTGCCGGTAAAACCGGAAAGCTGTATGCGATCTTAGGCGATGTTAAGTTATTGGCCAGCGGAGATGTTACCAATAACAGTGATGTTATGGTAATGGGCGGTTCCGTTCAGATGGAATCCGTAAACGGTAATGTGATCAATCATGATAAATTATCTGATATTGAAGAAAGTGAAAAGGCAAAATATGCGGGTAAAGATTTCAGTACCGGAAGTATCTCGCTGATCGCGAAAAAAGGAAAAGTTGAGAACGATTTTGATCTGATCGCAAAAAATCTGCGCGATAAACCGGCCACTGTCAAAATAGAAGCGAAGGAAACATTAGGGAATCTCGCATACACTATCAAAGCAGATAATGATATTGAATTGATCTCATATGAAGGGAATATTCTCAATTCGTCGACGTTGGAATCAGAACATGGCAATATTACCCTTAAAACACCGAAAGGTATCATTGCCAATCTCCATGCGGCAGAAAATGATACAACTGATCCGGGCAATGCCAAAGGAAATATAATTGCCAAAGAAGGATATGTCAATTTGCTGGCCGGCAGCAAAGGGCTGACCGGAACATACGATGTCAGTGACATTTTCAAAAAAGGCGCAGGTAAAATAAATAAAACATTAAATTTGGGCAGTATCTTAAATAATGGCAATATCCTTGCTCTCGGCGAGAATTCAAAGATAGATATTATG
>CALCTX010000070.1 GCA_937907035.1 uncultured Selenomonadales bacterium | reverse complement strand
ACAATGTTTCCTTTACCTTGAAGAAAGGCGAAAAAGTTGCATTCGTCGGTTCGCCGTTAGGTGCAACAGCGCTGTTTAAGATATTGATGGGTGAGCTGGAGCCGGACAGTGGCAGCTTTAAGTGGGGAATTACAACCACGCAGGCGTATTTGCCGCAGGATAATGCGACATATTTTGATGGGGTAAAGCTCAATCTTACTGATTGGTTACGGCAATTTTCGCCTGATCCGGATGAAACTTTTGTCAGAGGCTTTTTAGGGCGGATGTTGTTTTCCGGCGAAGAAAGCTTGAAGGAAGCCGGCGTTCTTTCCGGAGGGGAGAGAGTTCGTTGTATGCTATCCAGAATGATGCTGTCAGGGGCAAATGTGCTGTTGCTTGATGAACCGACCAATCACCTTGACCTTGAGTCGATCACAGCATTGAATGATGGTTTGATAGCATTTACCGGAACAATGCTGTTTACATCACATGACCATGAGTTTGTGCAGACAATAGCTGACCGGATTATTGAGATATTGCCGGGCGGTATTATCGACAGGGTATCGACCTATGATGACTTTTTGGCCAGTGAAACAGTAAAAGAGCAACGGGCTAAGGCTTACGCCGGAAACTAATGTATTAGACAGAATGGAGATGCACTTATGCTGGAGGGTTTGATTCATAAAAAAGATGATGGCCTGCGGAGCGGCGGATCAACAAAAAGATTTCGTGAAATGATACATGTTTTGCGAAAGAATGATGTTGTCAGTGGCATTACTCCGTTAAAAATGCGCAAGATATTTGAGGAATTGGGGCCTACTTTTGTAAAAATCGGTCAAATGATCAGTATGCGGCCGGATTTTTTGCCCCAAGAATACTGCGATGAGTTGATGAAACTTCAGACGGCAGCTAAACCGTTGGAGTTTTCGGTAATAACAGAGATAATTGAAAAAGAATATAAATGCCGTTGGTCGCAGGTGTTTGATTCAATTGATGAAAAAGCACTTGGCTCGGCATCTATCGCTCAGGTGCATAAAGCTGTCCTGAAAGATGGCAGGAAGGTTGTTGTCAAGGTTCAGCGGCCGGGAATATATGATGTCATGATGCGGGATATAGTTCTCTTAAAACGGGCTGCGGAATTATTGCAGGTCGTTATAAGTGACTCGCAGGATGTAATTGATGTACCGCTGATCTTGAATGAGATGTGGTCTATTGCCAAGCAGGAAATGGATTTTCTGATGGAAGCGGATCACATTGATGAATTTCGGCATTTAAACGGTGAAGAGGAATATATTATTTGTCCGACTGTTGACCGGCAATTGACTACATCAAGAGTTTTGGTCATGGACTTTATCGAAGGTATCCGTTTTGATGATAGTGAAAAATTAGCTGCTAACGGATATGATGTGATGAAGCTCGGTCGTCGGCTGGGCGAAAATTATGTTAAGCAGATTGTTGAAGATGGCTATTTTCATGCTGATCCACACCCGGGAAATATTTGGATCAAGGATGGAAAGATTGCCTGGCTTGATCTGGGAATGATGGGCAGACTGTCAGCACGCGATAAGGCAGCACTCCGCCGTGCTATCTTGGCATTGGCTACAGGGGATACTTTCGAGATGAAAGCGGCGGTCCTTGCTTTGGGCGTACCTAAGGGTCATATCGATCATGCCAGACTGTATGATGATATAGATATGCTTATGCAGCAATATACAGATTTTGATTTTAAGACTTTGCAGATGGGGGTGTTGAGCCGGCAAATAATGAACGTATTGAGAATGCATCATATTGGCATTGCTCCGGGCCTTAGTATGTTTGCCCGTGGTGTTATCACGATTGAAGGAGTAATGCGCCGTTGCTGTCCTCAGGTCAGCTTTGTTGAGATATTTGCTAACGGCTTGCAGATGACATTTGAAAAGGAATTTGACTGGCAGGATGAGTTTGGGAAAATAAAACGTGCCGGTTATATGGCGGTAAAGAAAACATTGCATATTCCGGAGCAGGTATCAGATATATTAAAAATGACAATGAGTGGCCAGACAAAGGTTAATTTTGAGCTTACCGGTTCTGAAGAACCATTGCGGCGTATTGACCATATGATCAATAATTTGATCATCGGTATTATCAGTGCCGCAATTTTGCTCGGTTCCAGTATAATCTGCACAACGCAAATGACGCCGAAGCTGATGGAGATACCGTTTTTGGGAGTAATTGGTTATTTAATAGCATTGATACTTTGCGGTCGCTTGCTGTGGGGGATTATAAAGCAAAAATAGAAAGATTTAAGAGGTGCTGCAATGAAAAAGATTATAGTTTATTTTCTTATGGCGATGCTTCTTTTGCCGTCAGTATGCTTTGCGCATACAATGCCTGACAGTGAATTT
>CALCTX010000069.1 GCA_937907035.1 uncultured Selenomonadales bacterium | reverse complement strand
ACTATATATGCAAAAAAATAAATTGCCAATATTATTAATAAATCTCTCGTTTTTTTCATATTACTCTCCTCTAAACAGTATATTTTTCCTATTTTTATTTATTCGCTGTACTCTCTTTTTTTCCTGCCTTGCAACAACATCATCCCAAAATGTTGTATCAGTCAAAATTCACCGTCAAATTAATACTATTGATGATTGAAAAATCCCTAAATACAGGATATATTTAAGATATTGATAATATGCCGGAAACGAGGAGTGCTCACTATGTCTTCACTAACTCACTTTGACAATAACGGTAAAGCAATTATGGTCGATGTCAGCAATAAGCCAGTTACCAACCGTGTGGCAACAGCAGCCGGAAAAATCACTGTAAATGCTGACGCCTACCAGACAATAATAAACGGTACAAGCAAAAAAGGTGATGTACTCGGTACAGCCCGCCTTGCCGGGATCATGGCGTCTAAACGGACAAGCGATCTCATTCCTCTCTGCCATCCATTGCCTATATCCAAATGTACTGTTGATTTTACACTGTTACCTGGGGAATCAGCCATAGAGGCATCCGCTACTGTTAAAGTCGCCGCACAGACAGGTGTCGAAATGGAAGCCCTTCATGCTGTCTCTACAGCTCTGCTGACTATTTATGATATGTGCAAGGCCTTGGACAAAAACATGACCATTTCCGATATCTGCCTTTTGGAAAAAAATGGTGGCAGAAGCGGACATTTTATCCGGACGGAAGCCTGAATCATGAAAAATTTCCTTATTTATTTGTTGTTTTTTATACTGGCAATCAGCACAGGCTGTACAAAAACATCAGAAAAGCCTGTCATGCTTCAGATAGCGGCTGCGGCAAGTCTTACAGATGTCATGAAAGAGCTTTCTGCCACTTATCAAAAGGAACATACAGGAGTTTCTTTCAGCTTCAATTTTGGGAGTTCAGGTGCGCTTCAGCAGGCTATTGGAAACGGTGGCCGGGCTGATTTATTTATTTCTGCCGCCACAAAACAACTTAATGCTCTTGAAAAAGCAGGGCTTACCGAAAACGATACCAAACGTGAACTTTTAGTCAACAGCCTTGTTCTCATTGTACCTGCGAAAAGCCGGCTGAATATAACAAACTTTGACCAGCTCAAACAAACAGACATAAAACACATTGCCGTTGGAGGTAAAGGTGTTCCTGTCGGTCAATATACTAAAGAAGTTTTTGACAAACTGAACCTTTCTGATGCACTCAACGGCAAACTGGTACTCGCCACAGATTCCCGTCAGGTGCTTGCCTGGGTCGCAAGTGGTGAAGCAGACTGTGGTATTGTCTACTCGACTGATGCGTCTGTCTGCAAAGACGTCAGAATCACTGCAAATGCACCATCAGATTCACATTCCCCTATTATCTACCCTGCCGCTGTTCTCAGAGAAAGTAACAATAAAACTGCTGCCACAGATTATTTGAATTTCCTCTGCAGTGAACAAGCAGGAAAAATATTTAAGAAATATGGATTTACTGTAAAATGACCGAAGAAATGATTTCACCTTTAATAATCTCCATAAAGACGGCAACTGTCGCTTCGGCAGTAACATTTTTCCTTGGAACAGCTCTTGCTTATTTCGTATTACATCTTAAGCGTTTCAGGGCTTTCTTTGATGCTATAATTACTTTGCCAATAGTATTGCCTCCGACAGTAATTGGCTTTTTCCTTTTGCTCATATTCGGACGCAACGGATTTTTCGGCAAATTTCTCTCCTCATTTGATATACGACTCGTATTTTCCTGGCAAGCAGCGGTTATTTCTGCTGTTATTGTCTCCGTTCCTCTCATGTACCGCTCTGTTCTTGCTGCCTTTGAAGGGATCAGCCATGAGCTGCCTGACGCTGCCCGAACTCTGGGTGTATCAGAGTTCCGTATCTTCACCGGCATTTTGCTCCCTAATTCCATTCACGGACTATCAGCAGGGTTTGTGTTATCATTTACCCGCGCTCTTGGAGAATTTGGTGCAACCATTATGTTTGCCGGCAATATACCGGGCAAAACACAGACTATGTCAACCGCAATTTATGCCGCTGTCCAGGCTAATGATTATGATCTCGCATTATTTTGGACTGTTATGATCATCGCCTTTTCCTTGCTTTTTGTTATTCTTTTAAACGCACTGAAATTCTGTCAAACTAAAAGAGGCACGCTATGGAACTGATTGTCAGCATACAGAAAAAACTTAATAACTTCAATCTTAATGTAAACTTTTCCCAGCATGACGAAAATCTTGCTCTTTTAGGTGCTTCCGGTGCAGGCAAAAGCATAACCTTAAAATGTATTGCCGGACTTATAACGCCTGACAGCGGGAAAATCATTCTCGATGGACAGACTCTTTTTGACAGTTCAAAGAATATTGATCTATCACCACAAAAGCGGCAGATCGGATATCTATTTCAAAGTTATGCGCTTTTCCCTAATATGAATGTTGCCGATAATATCCGTTTTGTCAGCAAAGGCAATGATGCCCAAAAAGAAAAAGCCGTAAACGAAAACCTTGCCCGATTTTCTCTTACCGATGTAAAAGACTGCTATCCGAATGAGCTGTCAGGCGGACAACAACAGCGTCTAGCACTTGCTCGTATCATCGCCGCAGAATGTAAATTATTATTGCTTGATGAACCATTTTCCGCTCTTGATACAGCTCTTAAAACATCTCTTGAGCTTGAACTGGCTGATTTCCTGACTCAGAATAATAAACAGGCAATCCTCGTAACCCATAACTTTAACGAAGCCTATCGCCTGACTGACCGTATCGGCATTCTTGACCACGGAAACCTTGAATTTGTTGCCGAAAAGAAAATTCTGCTCGATTCGCCGCCAACTGTGGCAGCCGCAAAACTTATCGGCTGCAAAAACATATCAAAAGCACACCGCCTTGACGAGCATACTATTTTTGCTGATGACTGGGGCCTGACTTTAAAATCCTCCAATTCTCTCCCTGAAGGAATTAATTTTCTCGCCATAAAAGAAACCGGCTCACCTGAAACCAGCAGCTCTGCTTTTATCAATGAAATTTCTTTGCCTGTCAAAAGCATTATTCAAGAAACTGATTCCTGGCTTATGCTTTTGGACACACCTAACGGAATACCATTTTTTCTGAAAACAAAAAAGCAACCAACAACAAAATCTGTCGTGGTTGCTTTAAGTTCTGATAAATTTATCTTTTATTGAGTTTATTTTACCTTTTCCAATGCCTGCTTAGCGGCTTGCTGCTCAGATTCCTTTTTACTATGACCTTTGCCGACCCCATAAGCAAGCCCATTGATCCTGACAGCTGTCTCAAATATCTTGTCATGGTCAGGTCCGGTAGCCGACAAAAGCTCATAAATGATCTTTTGCCCCGGATGCCGTTGAACCTTCTCCTGTAACATTGTCTTATAGTCTTTGATATTATGGCCGTTATCGACCTCAACCAACTCGACCTTTAGTTGCTCAAGAACATAATCTCTTGCTTTTTCCCAACCAAGATCAAGATAGATTGCTCCGATAACTGCTTCAAACGCATCAGCTAATATTGACGGTCTCTTATCTCCGCCGGAAACCCGTTCGCCATGACCAAGTAAAAGATATTTTCCCAAATCCAATTCTTTTGCCCGCCGGTAAAGAGCCGGCTCACAAACAACAGACGCCCTGGCTTTGGTAAGTTCCCCTTCCGGCAGATTAGGAAAATGTGCAAACAAATATGTACTCGTTGCTAATTCAAGAACCGCATCGCCTAAAAACTCCAGCCGTTCATTGTGCTGGAGTTTTTTAGTATTCTTTGATTCATTTGCATATGAGGTATGAGTAAGTGCCTGATCTAAGAGCCCCCAATCATGAAAACAAACCCCCAGGCGCTCAGAAAGCTCATTCAGAGCTATCTTCCTTTTCTCAGATAACTCATTCATCTAAATCACTTCACAAATTTCTTAAGTAACAGGCAAGCATTATGTCCGCCAAAACCGAAATTATCAGAAAGTGCCGCTCTTACTGTACGTTCTTTGCACTTATTCGGCACATAATCAAGATCCATACCTTCATCAGGTGTCTCATAATTGATTGTCGGCGGAACGACATCATTTTCAACAGCCAATGCCGTAGCAATACATTCAACTGCACCGGCTGCACCCAAAAGATGACCTGTCATCGATTTTATCGAACTTACCGACAAATTCTTTGCATGCTCGCCAAACACTTTTTTGATCGCTCTGGTTTCCATTTCATCATTAAGATGAGTCGATGTACCATGAGCATTGATATAATCAATATCTTCCGGTTTCATGTCAGCATCTTCAATTGCCAATTCTAAGCACCGTGCCGCCATTACAGCATCAGGATTAGGTGCTGTAATATGATAGGCATCCGAGGTTACACCATAACCACCGATTTCTGCATAAATATGTGCACCACGTTTAAGTGCATGCTCCAATTCCTCTATAATAACAACACCGGCTCCTTCGCCTGCAGCCTTTTTTATGCCTCTTTCAATGGTGTCATTGGGCATATTGTTGGCTTTTGCTTTGGCAACAACCTGT
>CALCTX010000068.1 GCA_937907035.1 uncultured Selenomonadales bacterium | reverse complement strand
TTCATCTTTAGATGATTCATTTCTGCATTGTTTAGTTTTCAAGGAACACTCGCTGACCTCTTAGCGTCAGCTTTTATATAATAACTTATTACTCACTAGTTGTCAACATTATTTTTAAAAATTTTAAGCAGGATTTTTATTGTTACATGTCTAATTTTATAGTGAAAGGACTGTTAAATCTATGATAACCCTATATAATCTTGATACTGAAAAACAAAATCCGGCTACAATTTCAATTGATACGTGCGATACGCTGCAAATACTTTCTCTGATAAATACCGAAGACAAAAAAGTTGCCTTTGCTGTTGAAAAAGTCCTGCCTGATATTGCCAAAGCAGTTGATATAGTTACAAACGCCTTGCAAAACGATGGCCGACTTATATATATCGGTTCCGGAACCTCTGGCAGAATTGGAATTATAGATGCCGTTGAATGTCCGCCAACATACGGAACTGATCCCGATTTAGTCAAAGGACTTATAGCCGGTGGTTCACAAGCTATCTTCCGGGCAAAAGAAGGCGCTGAAGATAGTGCTGAATATGGCATCACAGACTTAAAATCAATATCTCTTACCGATAAAGATGTTGTTGTCGGTCTTAGTGCATCAGGAAGAACACCTTATGTTTTCGGTGCTCTCACTTATGCAAAATCTCTAAAGGCCAGGACTGTTTCTATAAGCTGTTCTTCTCAATCAAAAATCTCTTCAATCGCTGATATTCCGATTGAGATAATTTGTGGGCCGGAAGTCATTACCGGATCAACTCGTATGAAAGCCGGAACTGCTCAAAAAATGGTCTTGAATATGATTTCTACCGCAACTATGATCCGTTTAGGAAAAGTCTACAAGAACTTAATGATTGATGTTAAAGCCACTAACCAAAAACTGCAGGCCCGAGCATTATCTATTGTAAAACAAGCAACAGGTGCTGATGATGAAACTTGCCAAAATGCGCTTTCTGTTGCAAATGGTCAAGCACGTACTGCTATCTTTATGATATTGACAAAATTAAGCCATGATGAGGCACTGAACATCTTAAATAAACATAAAGGACATATTTCTGAAGCTATCGAAGCTTGGAAAAGAGGCTCTGTTAATGACTGAAGAAATACTTGCCAAAGAAATAATCAAACATGTTGGTGGTTCTGCCAATATATGTAAAGCACAAAATTGCATGACACGATTGCGTCTTGTTTTAAATGACCAAGCTACGGCCGACACTGAAACACTCAGTTCATTACCTGGCGTATTAGGCGTAAAGTCATCCGATACTGAATTGCAAATTATTCTCGGTCCGGGCAAAGCGGCTAAAGTGACTAATACAGTGAATTCCCTTCTGAGCTCAACTGCAACAAGTAAAAAAGCTGAGATATTGCATCAAAAAATAAAGGATAAAAATTCTACCCCCATAAAGCTTTTCTTTAAACATATTGCAGATATTTTCATTCCCTTGATCCCGGCATTTATCGCCTGTGGTCTTATCAATGGTATGTTAAATGTCGTAAAACAATTAGACCCTGAAATGCTCTTGTTGCCAATAATGAAAATATTTTCTGCAATGGGCCAATCTATTTTTGCCGTTATCCATATTTTTGTTGGCCTGAATGCAGCAAAAGAATTTGGCGGTACTCCGGCAATAAGTGGCATTTTATCAGCATTTATATCTTTACCTGCACTGGCTGATATCAGCATATTTAACATTACTATCGTACCGGGGCGCGGTGGTATCATTGCAATATTATTAATTTCTGCTTTTGCTTCAGTATTTGAAAAAAAATTGCATTCTTTGTTACCGCAAATCTGTGATTTTTTCTTAACCCCATTCTTAACTTTCGTTCTCAGTTGTTTCCTCGCTTTATTTGTCTTCCAACCAACCGGCAGTATTATTTCCAATGCTATCAAGGATACAACATATGAACTGATAAATTCCGGTGGTGCCGCAACCGGATTTATAATGGCCGGATCATTTTTACCATTCGTAATGATGGGAATTCATCACATATTAACTCCGATTCATGCTGAACTTATTGCAAAAACCGGTCTGACCATTCTCCTGCCAATTTTTGCAATGGCCGGAGCCGGACAAATCGGTGCTGCTTTTGCTGTTTTGCGAAAAACTAATAACCAATTATTAAAGAAAACTATACTTACCAGCTTGCCAATCGCATTTATGGGTATCGGTGAACCACTTATCTACGGTGTGACCTTACCTTTGGTAAAGCCTTTTATCGGGGCCTGCATCGGTGCCGCCTTCGGTGGTGCTGTTGAAGCCTATTATATCGTCGGATCAAATACTATTGGCATTTCAGGATTACCATTGACAGCAGCAACCGATAAACCGCTTATATATTTAACAGGTACTGTTATTGCTTATATTACAGCGTTCTTTGCAACTACTATCATAGGCTTTGAAGATTTACAAGAAAAACCAGACAAG
>CALCTX010000067.1 GCA_937907035.1 uncultured Selenomonadales bacterium | reverse complement strand
AGTACTCAACAGGTTCAAGGGTCTTGGGATCACGATACAAGCCAATATGTCCTACCCGCGCTGTCGGGATCATTGCCAACATTCCATTGAGCATTCCCAAACCTGCCCGCAAGATCGGCACGATTACCGGATCCTTTCCGGCCAAGGTTTTCATTGTGCATTTCGTAAGCGGAGTCTCAATCTCGACATCCTCTAACGGAAATGAGCGCGTGATCTCATACGCCATCAACATGGAAATTTCTTCCAACAGCTCCCGGAAATCCTTTGGGGTAGTGTCTTTCTTCCGCATGATCGTCAGTTTGTGCTGGATCAGCGGATGATCGATCACATTCAGTTTAAGTTCTTCTGCCATGGTCAGTCCTCCTAATAAATTTTATTTATTTTCTAAAGCCATTATTTTGTTTACCCGGCGTTCATGCCGTCCGCCGGCAAATTCCGTAGTCAGCCAAACCCGTACCATCTCGCCGGCCGGTCCGAATCCTGTTACCCGGCCGCCCATTGCCAAAACATTGGCGTTATTATGCTCCCGCGACATTTTAGCCGAATAAACATCATTGCACAGCGCACAGCGGATACCATTTATCTTATTAGCGGCAATAGAAATCCCGATTCCCGTACCGCAAAGAACAATCCCCCGTTCTGCCCGCCCGGAAGTTATCTCTGCACAAACCTTTTCCGCGATATCCGGATAATCTACCGAATCCTCTGTATAGGTTCCGACATCATTAACTTCTGCCGAAAATTCCGCCAAAACTTTCTTTACTTCTTCTTTTAAAGCCAACGCTCCATGATCGCAGCCAATAACTATTTTCATTGCGCTTCTCCTTTGAAAAATTTGATCACTTCTGTTATTTTAGCACATTCTGCCATCTCTGTCACAAAAAAGCGCCCGAAAAACACGGTTTATTCTTTTATGATCCGTCCGCCAGCGGCTTTTAACAACCGATTCATGATTGCCAGCCCCAGCCCGTCAACAGGAACAGTTTCAGCCAGCAAGCTGTCGACTTTTTTATCGTCAAAATAACGTAATGCTTCATAAAGCCCAGCCGCGATCGTTAACAAATCGTTGCGGTTTCCCCAATTCACAATAAGCTCCTCGGGAACCGCTTTCGCCAATTCCTTTGCCGTTTCAGCCGAAATGATCAGGCCAACATTTTCTCCCTGTTTTTGGCGTTGTTCAATGATTTTTTTGAACAAACCACACCTGTTCCCGTTCTCAGCCGCAACCAGTGTCAACGGTGCTTGTGGTGCATAATGTGTATATTTCATGCCGGGGGCTTTGGGAACGGTATTTTCTCCCGCCAAAGCCGGATCAAGGCTTACTTTTTCGCAAACCTCTGCCAGCATTTCCGGCGTTATCGCGCCGGGGCGCAATATGATCGCCTCATCGCCGGTCGTATCAACGATTGTCGACTCCACCCCGAACCGGCAATCACCGCCGTCCAATATCAACGGGATCCGGCCCGTCATATCATGCAAAACAGCCGCTGCCGTTGTCGGACTGGGCCGTCCGGATAAATTGGCTGACGGCGCAGCTATCGGAACACCGGCCATCCGAATAAATGTCCGGGCGATATCATTGTCCGGCATCCGGATCCCGACCGTATTCAGTCCGCCGGTTATCGAATCCGGTACACAGACATTTTTCTTCATTATCAATGTCAACGGCCCCGGACAAAATGCCGCCAGCAACCGTTCGGCCAACGGCGTTACCTCCGCAGCTATCTGACCGATCATCTGCCGGTCAGATACATGCAAAATAAGCGGATTATCTGAAGGTCTCCCTTTGGCCCGGTAAATACCGGCACAAGCTGACGCATTTAAACCATCAGCCCCCAAACCGTAAACCGTTTCCGTCGGGAATGCAACCAAGCCGCCACTTTTTATGATCGCGGCCGCTTTCTCAAAAATCATTGTCTGCTTATTTATATCATTTATCTTTTCTACCCTTGTTTCCATTTTTATCATTCTTTCCATGCGACAACTACCCGGTCAATTCCTGCATAGTCCTTGATTATTTGGGTACGGCAAAAGCCGGCATTTTTTGCCAGTTCCGCCACCGGAACAGCCTCATTTATCCCGACTTCGACCGCTAAAAATCCGCCAGGCTCCAGCAGTTCACCACTGCCGGCCGTCAACCGCCGATAAATATCAAGGCCATCAATCCCGCCAAACAGCGCCCTTTCCGGTTCGTATTCTTTTACCTCCGGTGGCAAGATCTCCATATCCGCCTGCGGAATATACGGCGGATTGGAAATGAGCGCCCGGTAACGATTTCCCTGCAACGGTGCCAGCAAATCTCCCAAAATAAACTCTACCCGCTCCGAAACAGCCAATGTCCGGGAATTTTCCTGTGCAACTGCCAACGCCTCTGACGAAATATCAACCGCCCTGACCGACAGGTCAGCATTTTCCAG
>CALCTX010000066.1 GCA_937907035.1 uncultured Selenomonadales bacterium | reverse complement strand
CGGTTTGGAAAGATTGATCGTCACCTGCAAGTTCCCGTAATCCGAAGGCTGCTGCCAGCTGATACTTTGCTGCTCCCGGGAAACCTGAATATAATTAGTTGCCTGACAAAAACGGAAAAAATTTGTCGTCGCCTGCTCCGGCGAAACAGCATAATCTGCCCAGAATCTGGCCTCTACTTCGGACGGACGCGGCATCACACAGTCCATCAGCCGCACCTTTAACAATTCCCGTTCTGTATAGGTATCATCGCAAAGCCCTGTCTCAACCGCATAAATAAGCATATTATCCAATACCGGCTCTGCTGTTGGCAATGATTCATCAACTGCCGAGGCAATAAATTCACTGACCCGCAAAACATAGATCAGCCGGTTGGCTGCATATATCCGGTCTCTTTCCCCGATCAATCCCTGCTGCTGTGCAAAATGCAACAAGCGGTTGATCTCCCGATTTATATCCATTATTCTTTACTCTCCGTCGTTTTTTCTGTTGCCGCCGCCATCTCCGCCATTTCTGCCTCAAACGATTCAGCGATCTTTCTTGCTTCTTCTTCCAGAGCCAATTCCTCCGGCGACATTTCCGGTTGGGATTCTGAACTGTCAGCTTCTTCCGGTTTCAGGATCAGTTCGTCTTCCGCTTCTTCCATCATACTGTCAGTTGACATTTCCAGCTGCAATCCGGCTAATTCATACAGACCATTCGGGGTGTCACCCATTCCCGGGAAGATCGCAAAGCCTATCGAGACTGTCGTTTCGATAGTTACCGGTTGATCACCATTTTCTATTTCAAACGCTATTCGCATTACCTGATCGATATCTCCCAGACGTTTTTTCCAGTCATCGGAGTTTTCCTCTTCCAATACAGCCACATATTCGTCACGGTCAGCCCGATAAACTTTATCCGTATCTTTTAAGCATTTAAGGATTCGCTTCTCCGCTTCAGTTAATAAAGCCGTTATGATCCGAGGTTTATATTCTTTTTTCAATTTCTTTATGTTATCAAAAGCCATCCGGCAAAGAAGGAATTTCTCTTCTACCCGCTCACAACGTTCAGACAGATTTTTCATCATAATATCACGATAATCTGGCTCGGGTTCAGGCTCCGGTTCGGGTCCCGGCTCAGAAACAGGTTCAGGTTCTTTTATCGGTTCGGGTTCAGCAATAACTTCCGGTTGAACTTTCCGTTCGCGGAATTTTTTTACTAAAAAACCGACTCCGAAAGCCAGCAGACCCAACAAGATCAAACTTATCAGGGCACCGCCGATCACCAGCAACCATACTGTTGGAATTATTCCCATCGCCAGTACCGCACCGAGACCGATCGTCAATAACAAAACAGCTACTGTACCCAGAAAAACCAATGCATCCGACAATTCCATAACCAGGCCCTCCCTTTGTTTTATTGTAACAAAAAACCATCATCCGGTATATAGCTATTTCGGAGATAATTTGCGAATTGGCCTGCTGTGTAGTATAGTAGTATTTAATGCGGAAATTAGAACCACCCACCGTCTGACGACGGTCCCCCCTCCTTGTTAAGGAGGGACTATAAGCTGGTTTCTAAATCAAAAAGTGAGGTTTTAAATATGACAAAAGTACGTACCAGATTTGCTCCGAGTCCGACGGGGTATATGCACATCGGCAATCTTCGGACTGCGCTCTATGGTTATCTTTTCGCTAAGGCCAACCATGGCGATTTTTTGTTACGCATCGAAGATACCGACCAAAACCGCTATGTAGCTGATGCGGTTGACTTCATAAAAAACACCCTGGCTGCTGCCAATATCGTTCCCGATGAAGGTCCGGGATTCGGCGGCGACTGCGGTCCTTATGTACAGAGCGAACGCAAGGATATTTATCTCAAATACGCCAACGAACTGATTGAAAAAGGCTTTGCTTACCGTTGCTTCTGCAAAGAAGGCGAAGGTCATTCGGCTGACGGCTTCGGCGGCTACAACCGTACCTGCCGCGATCTGCCTCAGGATGTTATCGATGCGAAACTCAAAGCCGGTGAACCGTTTGTCATCCGGCAGAAAATGCCGCTGACCGGCGAAACGACTTTCTTCGATATCGTTCACGGCAACATTACGATCGCTAACGAAACTTTGGAAGATCAGGTTCTCATCAAAAAAGACGGCATGCCGACATATAATTTTGCCAATGTCATCGACGATCATCTGATGAGCATTTCTCACATCATCCGTGGTGCGGAGTTCATCACTTCCACTCCGAAGCATGTACTTCTTTACCAATTCTTTGGCTGGGAACCGCCGGCATTTGTTCATCTTCCGCCGGTAATGGGCAAAAACGAAGACGGCTCTGTATCAAAACTCAGTAAGCGCCATGGTGCAACAAGTTTTTCGGATCTCTGTGAGATGGGATATCTCCCGGCAGCGATCACCAATTACGTTGCCCTGCTCGGCTGGAGCCCTAAATCCAACCAGGAAGTTTTCTCGATGGAAGAAATGGGCGAGATCTTCTCTCTTGAAGGACTTTCTAAATCACCGGCTGTATTTGACTATGCAAAACTTGACTGGTTCAACAGCGAATATTTCAAGACTATGAGTGATGAAGATTTTGCTGCTACCTCCCTGCCATATGCCGGCAATATTACCGAGCGTGTAAAAGCCAACTGGCCGATGCTCGCCGCTCTGTTAAAAACCCGTGTTGCCCGTTATGGCGAAATTGCCGGACAGATCGACTTCTTTGCTGATTTCAAAGACTACGATACGGCTATGTTCAACAATAAGAAAAATAAAGTCACCCCGGAAAAAGCGGCTGAAATACTTCCGGCAGCAAAAGCTGTTTTGGAAAATGTTTCCGATTGGAGTTTTTCAGCTATCGATACGGCTCTTAAGGCTTATATCGAAACCAGCGGCATGAAAATGGGAACTGTTATGTGGCCGCTCCGCATCTCTTTGGCCGGCCGGCCGGTAACCCCGGGCGGTGTTACAGAACTCTTATTCCTGCTCGGCAAAGATGAAGCTTTGGCAAGAATTGAAAACGGGATCAAAAAATTAGCTTGACAAAGTATTTTTAACATAGTATTATTTCATAGTAACTTGTTCGGCGCCTTCGTCAAGTGGTTAAGACACCGCCCTCTCACGGCGGGTTCAAGGGTTC
>CALCTX010000065.1 GCA_937907035.1 uncultured Selenomonadales bacterium | reverse complement strand
CCAGCTATTGGAACTGCTTTAATGATGAAAAATTATATTGTATAAATTAATATTTATTTTTTCACTCGACATTTCTATTAAAGTATCTTTCTCGCTTGTTGGAACAAGATTTCCACCAGAGATAAAAAAATAAGTATCATTTGAATAAACAAATGTGTTGAAAATGTATTTGATATTTACGTTAAAACATCAGATGAACGTTCAACGCAGCTTATTTTCTGTGATCAATCGACGCCATCAACTAAAAATGAGTTCAATGTTTATTCGGATATCAAGAAAAAGCTTATCACTAAAGGAGTTCCAGCACAGGAAATAGCTTTTATTCATGATGCAAAAAATGAAAAGGCAAAGGAAGCTCTTTTTGAAAAAGTTCGAAACGGAGAAATCAGGGTTTTGCTTGGTTCAACTGACATGTTAGGTACAGGGACTAACGTGCAGGATAAGTTGATCGCTTCTCATGATCTTGATGTACCGTGGAAACCATCTGCGTTGGAACAACGTTTAGGACGAATAATGCGCCAGGGAAATCAGAATAAAAATGTTAAGGTTTTCCGATATGTCACTGAAGGAACTTTTGACGCATATGTGGCAGATAATCGAAAAAAAGCTTCGTTTTATTGGGCAGATAATGACTTCCAAAACGCCGGAGCGGGTGGCGGAAGAAGTAGATGAGCTTACTCTTTCAGCCGCAGAAATTAAAGCAATTGCCACTGGGAATCCTTTGATCAAAGAGAAAATGGAAGTTGAAAATTCTCTTACCAGGCTTAAGATCAGTTATTCACAATATATAGCGAACCGGCATAAACTTAATGTTATGATCAATACGGATTTGCCACAGAGGATAAAAAGCACGCAGGAACTGACCAATAAATTATTGCAGGATAAAATTATGGTTGAAAAGAATACGCAGTTGTCGGACGAAAAAGGCAATGAGGTTTTTCAGATTGAAATCAACAAGCATATTTACACTGATAAAGAATTAGCGGCAAAGGTGTTTGCTAATAATGTGTCATCGGATTATCACAATATTACCGGTTATTATAAAGGGTTTAAATTCTGGGTTACAGTTGACTTTTCAACCAGTAAATATATTGCAAATTTTAAAGGGAATGTTCTTCATAGACTTCCGCTCACCACATACGGTGAGTTCAAAAATTGCTTAGATTTTAAGCAAATGGAGAAAATGCTTGCTATTATCGAGAAAGATATTAACAGACACACAAACGAAATAGAACAACTGGAAAATTCTTTAAGATCTGCAAAGGAGGAATATGAAAAGCCTTTCTCTATGCAGGCAGAGATGGATAAACTTATTGCCCGCAGCGTAGAGCTTGATCAGTTGATCAACGAAAAAGATGATGTCGATGAGAGTCATGAGCGTGATGATGACGAATTGGAAGATGAAGAAGAATATGGTCGTTGACAAAAGTCAAAAATCAAAAAGCAGGATGTTCATTATGAACATCCTGCTTTTTTGAGCGATAAAATATCATCGCTCAAAAATATCTTCGTTATCTTCAATAATCTGGTCGGGAGAAGTATTGCTGTTTTTGGGAAAATTATCTTCATATTCGGCCAGCCTTTCTTAAACAAACTTTTGCAACAAAAACGTGATTTAAAAAAATCTGTGCATGTTATATTTTTTCCAACAACAAATCAAGGAGGTAATTTTTATGGAAAATTCGGTTGTCGAAAAACATGGGGATGTCTTGTCACAGGAGGAATTGGTTTCTCAGTATCCGTACTTGGATGATGGGCCGGTATGGACAGCAGAAAAAAATGAATTGTTTAACATTCTTTTCGCGTAAGCGGCATGGGAGGTATATCGAATGTATGATTTAAGCAAAATGAGCGATTATCAGAAAACAGTTTACGGTCAGATTATTGATGGGCTTGTTAAGATGCTCGAAGAAAATGAAAACAACCAAATGACATGGGAAAAACCTTGGGACAGCCTTGTTGGTGCATCTCTTTCTTCTTTACCGCGAAGTGGCATCGGGCAGCAGCGGATTTATAAATCGCCGATCAATAAAATTGTTTTGTCGATACACATGAATAAGATGATGCAGGAACGTCCGCGGGCTGATGGTGCGATCCAGCCACGTTATTTTACGTTTGCTTCAATCGCAAAACAATCTGCAGAGCAGAAGAAGAAAAATGATTTGCTTCCGGCAGATCAAAAAGAACCTGTTATTGCTTTAAAACCAGGTGCAAAAGGTGTTTGCATTCTTTCATCATTCCGGGTTACCGAAGACAGAGATGGCAATCCTCTGGATAAACCGTATACGACGACAAAGTATACATATGTATATCATGAGAGTGATGTCGTCCAGCGTAAATTTGAATATGATGAGCACGGTAAGCCATTGTTTGTGCCAAAACTTGATAAAGATGGCAACCAGATCATGAAAAAGAAATTGGATGAAGACGGTAAGCCTGTTTTGGATGAGAGCGGGGCAGAAGTTTATGTACCTGCCATGATAATTTCTTATACAGATTCGCCGTTGCCGGCTTTTAATGACAACAGCAATGTAAGGCCATATACGCATGATGAACAATACGAGATTGCTGAAGCAATTTTGGCAAACAGCAAAGCCACAATCATGTATGATCAGGCTGACCAGGCGTTCTATCAGGCGTCAAAGGACGAAATACATTTGCCTCCGCGGGAAGCTTTCCCGGCTTTGGATGACTTTTATTCAACAGCATTGCATGAATTGGCTCACTGGACAGGGCATGAAGATCGTCTGAATCGTTCAGTTATGAACAGATTCGGATCTCCGGAATATGCGAAGGAAGAACTTCGGGCTGAATTAGCATCAACATTCCTTTCGGCTGATACAGGTTTGCCACTTAAGCTGTATAACCATGCGGCGTACGTGAAAAATTGGATTCAGATATTAAAGGATAACAAATTTGAATTCGTAGCAGCATTGCGCGATGCAGAGGATATCGCAGAGTCTCTGAAAGAATATGCGGGAGAGCTTATTCGCAATAATATCGAAGAAGCTGTGAATCAGCCAAAGAATGAGATAAAACCTGCAACACCGGAAGATGAGGAAGCACTTCAAAAGAAGCAAGAGGCGATAAAACAAAATCCATTCAAGTATAAGTATTTCTTGACAAAGGAAATCACTCCTCTGGATATTCCACCCAATATTGCCTATTATGATGCAAAAGATGGCGAGTTTGGTGCCGTTTATTATGATAATCGTCTTTCTGCAGCAGAAATCAAAGATTATCAGCTGAAGCAGGATCAGTATCATATGTCGAATAATCTTACGGGAGTTGTCGTGTATTCCTTGGCAGATAATAATCCGTTTAAAGGCAAAACCTTTGCCGATATTTCTTCGGCGGCAACCATGCTGGAATTTAATGACAATTACCAGGAAAAATTCCATAAGAATTTTGCTAATAACAGATTCGACCTCGGCAATTTGAATAACTGGTTTGAGAAAAATTCGGAGAAAACAGGCGGCATCGTTCTTCAAACAGGGGACATTGTTCGTGTAAACGATCAAATGTACTTTGTTGATGGTGCAGATAATTGTTTTGTTCCGGTTAAATTGGTAACGGTTGACGGCAAAGAAAAATATGTCTTTGAGGATCTTTCGGCAGATGCTCAAGCGAGAAAACAAGCAGCTGTTGCAGCGGTTGGTGCTGATATTTACCAAAAGTATCAGCAGCAGTATCAAAAGATGTTTACTGAAGGAAATTATTCTGGAAAGGGTTATGGTTTCAGCTTAAGGGAATCCGGTGTAAATTATGGCATTTCCAGTCTTACTCCGACCAATGAAATTGGTTGGAAGGATTTTGATCGCGATTATATTAAAGCGGTCATCGTTCGTGATCTGGTTAACAAAGAATTTGATATCGGTAATCTGAAAAAATATTACAATGATATCCAGTTCAACAGTCCTTATGCCAAGGTTGCAGAGAATGCTTATTATGGCCAGGATATTGTTGCTGACGTTATCAATATTTCGGAGGTAAAAGAATTAAGACAAGCTTTCGCTCCGGAACGTGGTAACGAAGAGACAATGGGTAGGGAAAATGGAGCTGAACCAGTTTATGATCAAGACGGTTTTATGGTAGTTACCAGCAAACCTGATAATGATGAATTTGTAACAGTTACCAGCAAAGATAGCAATGAGGACAGAACGCAGCCTGATCAGGAACGGGAAAACGATGAGGAACTTTCCCGGTGATCTGACTCTGCTGTAGATTAAAACAAGATGTTCATTATGAACATCTTGTTTTATCTATAAAAGTTTTTTAGACAGGGGGCAACCGTTTGAATTCATACAGTAAATACTCTAAAGAGGAACTGTTAAATATTTTTAATAATTCGATTGAGGTTATTAAAAATTCGATTGGTTTTTATCCGGAAAATGAGGTTAATAATTTTAAGCAAATTGCGGATGAAGCATATTCGGAACTTTGTCGTAAAACATACCACAATTAATTTTATCTTAAGGGAGCGTAACGACATGAATATAATACGATGTATTAACGGTGTTAATGTTGAATTTACTCTTACACCGGCAGAGGTGTATAGTGCGTATCAAGAATTTGATCGCCAAGATATTAAAGATACTATTAAATTCAGTATGTCATCTATTTTTGATGGTCGGGATTTAGAACATGCCACAGATAACACTTTTATTCCGGAGTTGAATAGAACTTTCAATTTTGTGGATCTTAACAAGGTTTATGATTTTGTGAATATAGCCATGAACGATAATTGCTTGCTGGAAAAGATGATGTTTAATGCCTTGAAAAAAATTGAGCGGCTGCATGATCAACGGCAAGATGCAATCATTTCTTCTATAAATGAAGAATTGACAGACTATATGAAAAAAGATGAGCATTTGGAGAATGAAATAGAAGTTGAAATTCCTTTGAGAGAAGCAGATCCGGAAAATAATACAGAACGTTAACGGGAGGGAAAACAATGCTTATAAATGGAGTTCAAGTAATAAATAACGGGATTGATAATCTTTCAGAAAAAGAGGCTGCATTATATGTTGAGCATGTTATGAACCTTATTAAGGAGAAAAATCCGCAAGAATTGCTCAAGAACATTACGCTGAGCAAAGTGGGAGATGATATTGGTATTGATTATAATCTGCAACCACCGAAGTTTGAACGGATCCGGCGGATTACCGGGTATCTGGTTGGAACAATTGACCGCTGGAATCAAGCAAAAGCTGCTGAAGAAGAATAATTCTGAACATATAAAATATACAGTAAGGGGCGATTTCCATCGCCCCTTTTTTGAAAACTATGAAGTCAAAAAATATTAACGCTATAAAAAATGCATTATGGGCTGTTTGTATTGCCGTCAGCCTTTGCTTTCTGATCATCGGCCTTTTGTTTGCATCATTTCATAAATACAAAGGTGAATCAGTAAACACGGGGCTTGCCGATCTTTCTCAGCCGGTGGCAGAAGAAGTTGTTGACCTTTCTTCCGATGCACTCGGCTCAGGTAATGCAAGAGGCGAACTACATACACTCAATGAGATTCCGGACGTCGGCGAAGGTTATCTGTATAAACTGACCTTCCTCATAGACAGTACATTCATTAACCTGCGTGATCTTGGTCTTGTGGATAAAAACCAGGTCTGGGCGACATCATCCGGCAGCATGAAGATGGAAACTCTCCCAACTGCAAACATTGTATACCCCAACGATGGGAGTGTGATATCCCCTGTAAATGCCGCTATGGTAAAAAAGCCGGAAATCCTGGTTGTAGCAATCGGGACGGACGGCCTCGCAGCAGTTGATGAAAATACCTTTATTACAAACTATGATCAACTGATCAAAGATATCATGTCCGCCAGCCCTGAGACATCGGTCATCTGCTGTGGTTTACCTTCCGTGATTCCGGGTTATAACGGAAATGACGGGCTGAATGTTTCGGTAATCAGTGACGGTAATGACTGGGTGCAGATGGTTTGCCGTGATACAGGAGCCTACTTCCTCAATGTTCAGGAAGAACTGAGTGAAAGTGTACAGCTGCTTTCCAAATACGCAGGTTCCAACGGGAAGACGCTGAACCGCAGTGGTATTGAAGCGTTTCTCAGTTACATAAGGACTCACGCGCTACAGTAATTTTTACATCTGCCATATATTATAAAGAACAGAGACTATCAGGAAGCCTCTGTTCTTTTATTTTTATATGTCTTATACGTTGTTTTCATATCGTTATCCTTCTTTCGTCCGTCTGTCTTTTTCTGAATTTCAGATGTTACTTGTTAAAACTCGCCGGCGAAAAAATGGATATGCCCTGCCGGACTTGGCAGGGCATTTGTAAATATGCAGCATTTATAGCTCTTCTGAAACAATCAGAAACCGTAATTGAAGAAGTAATTGAAGAAATCTTCCATGGAGTTTCCGCCAAATCCGTAAGGATCATTATACTGATTTCCCTGCTGATTCTGACGGCTTCCGTCATTCTGCTGTTCCTTGGATTCAGCTTCAGCTTCTGCTGCAGCCTTTTCTTCTTCATACTTAAGAGCAGATTCCGTCTTGGAGCCTATTTCAACTTCGATTTCGATCTCGCTGCCCTGGCGATAGATGTAGAACGTCTTCTTTTCACCGGGCTCGCAAGCGGATACTACGTTGACCAGATCATTGGAAGAAGTAATTGCAGAATCATCTACCTTGACGATCACGTCATTTTCCTTAATGCCTGCTTTGTCTGCGGGAGCATCTTCTGTAACTTCACGCACCCATGCGCCGGACTTCAGGCCGGTGATACTTGCCGTCTCCTGAGATACATCACTCACACTTACGCCGATGTACGGGCTGACGATATAGCCGTTTTCGATGATGCTGGTAACAATGCGCTTAACGCTGTTGATCGGAATTGCAAAACCGATGTTATCAATGGAAGCTTCACCGGAATATGCGGAAGAAGAATACTTTGCATTGGTAATGCCGATCACTTCACCATACTGATTGAAGAGGGCACCGCCGGAGTTGCCGGAGTTGATGGCACAGTCCGTCTGGATGAGAGTCATGGTCGTACCGGATTCCACCGTTACACTGCGGGAGAGCGCACTGACAATACCGCGGGTGA
>CALCTX010000064.1 GCA_937907035.1 uncultured Selenomonadales bacterium | reverse complement strand
GTTCTGTCTTACCACCACAAGCAGCTAAAGAAAATAAGCATAATAATGATAGTAAAACTACTAAAATTTTCTTCATATTAATCCCTTTCATTTTGCTTTAATTAACAATTTAATGTTAATTCTTAGCATATTAATTATACCAAAAATGAAAGCCTTTACAGAATATCAAAATAACCATTATTTTCGGCGAAAAATAGTAAAATTTAAGCATGAAACGAGTATATTTAGAAATAACTAATTCTTGTAACTTAAACTGCCCTTTTTGTACTAATGAAAAAGGCCACAATTTTCTAAGTCTACAAGAAATCGATAATTACACGTCTCAAATCAAAAAACATTGTGATTATATATATTTACATATATTAGTAATAAATATGCTACTTAAATAATTTACATCACCGCTACCAAATTTACCGAATCTATAATCTTCTCCAACACATCGCTGGCAATAAATGTTTCTCCCATATCACGCAAATATGTTTGTGTAGTTTCCGATTCTTTTACGCTTTCCAATTGTGCATATATAGCTTGCAAAAGCTGCCGTTGTGCCGGAGAATCTATCTCCGCGAGTTCCTTTGTAAGTCTGAACAACTGAACTTGCGCCAGTTTTGCTGCCTCTGAAAAATTAATAATATTACTGCCCATTGCCAGTGCAGCAAAAAATGATAGAAATGAGCCCGCTGTTCTCTCTTTTTGATAATCCGCAAACAGTTTTTCCAACTTTGCTCTTGTTTTTTCAGTCTCAACAACCGGTAATAGTTTTTCTGCTATACACGCTATTACCATTTTATCCCGTTCATTTGTCTGCAAAGTTTCTGTTAAACTATCACAAATTTCCTCTGCTCTGACATTTCTGATAAACCGGCAAATAAACTCCTTCAGTTCGGATTTTTCTATGCTCCAATCTTTCGTTGCAATACTTATTTTTATTTGTTGCCAAAGCTGCTTTTTTAAATACGAACGCAATTTTTCATTGGAAAAAAGTTCCATACATTTTTCCCAGCCGCTTTTATCCCGAACCATAGCGATCAATTGTTTTTTGTTCAGGAATTCCAATTGTACCATATTAACACAAGCTGCTATAAATTCCGCACGCCGTCGTGGCAAAATAGCAGTATGATACGGAAACCCAAAAGGCTTCTCAAAAAGTGCCGTAACTGCAAACCAATCTGCTACACCGCCAACCAATGCAGCTTCTGCACAAAATGACAGTCCTTCCGCCAAAATACTATCTTTAAAGCTAAATCTCAACCATAAAGAGATAACAAACACAACACCGGCAACGAACAACGTTTTATCGGCATTAGTATAACGACGCTTCATCATAAGCCGACCACCTCCTCAATGAAGAAAGTCAGCAAATAAAGAACTATTCCTGCCAAAGAACCAACAACGGCTCCGTTTATTCTGATAATCTGAATATCATCCGCAACCTTCTCCTCAATAAAGTCGATCAACATATCATCTGACAGCGCATTCAATCTCGTTTCTATCAGCTCAACTAATACTGTATGGTTTTTTGCCAATAAATCATCAAAAAATCTCTTCAGCCAAGTATCAAGCAAATCTTGCCATACTTGATCATTTATGTATTCATCTATCTTAGTTGAAATTATATTTTCCGTAAAACTCAACCACTCCGGATTTTCTTCAACCGTACTGATCCGGCCATTAAGCCACGCAACCAACTCTTCCTGAATCTCATCAGAATCAATTGCATCGCTTATTTTTTTATCGACTAACATTTCAAATCTCTCATCCGAAATCAGCTTCTCACTTTGTTCGGCCAGCCACCGTCTGACTTTTTCCCCTAATTCTGTCCGACTGTTTTCTATATCCGCAATTTGTTCCCGAAGCTTACCTGCTGCTATTCCCGCCAGCTTTTCATCTGTGAGATTAAGTGCAGAAAACAGCAACATTCTCCCCATTGATCTCTGTTCATATTTTTTGTGCCATTTAACAATTACAGATTTTAAAAGCTCCTGTATCTCAGCCGACTGCAATATATTATCAGCAAATTTTGCAATAACCGCTGCCAATTTATCTCCAGCCTCAGAAAACAAGAATTCTCTCGTATAAGGTACGACAATCGGCTTCCATTTGACGTCGCGACTGAATTCTTTGGCTAAACATGGCCATAGCTTAGAAATAAGTGATGAAACATCCACATGTTTTACCATTTCTCTGAGTAAACTGTCTGCGGACATTAATATTCGTTCCTTGCCACCATGCTCAGATAAATAGATTGCAAATATCTTGCCTAATCTTTCTTTTTCCACCACTGACATAATATTTTTCGTATTTAAAATATCATCACTGACAAAAGAAACTAATTCCTGCATAATCCGCTGGCGATTGTTACGTAAAATATCAGTCCGCCAACCGATCCCAAATGGTTTGCGAAACAATGCTGTTACCGCGAACCAATCCGCCAATCCGCCAATAACCGCCGCTAAAAATGCATGATATACCACTCCACCCCAAAAATTATGAGGCGCAAACAAAAAAGAGAGTGCCAGTCCGCATACACTGATCAATAAAGCTATATTGGCTTTATAACGTGTATTCATAACCAACACTCTCCCACTTTAACATATTATCAAAACTGACCAACACCAAATTTCAGCAATGATCACTCATCAGCCAAAAGTTTTTCCTTGGCCACTGACATCATAAGTTTTAACCGGTTCAGTTGATTTACTTCGCTTGCTCCGGCATCACAATCCAAAGCAACAACATTGCTGTCCGGATACATATCTCTCAAACCATGAAGTACTCCTTTCCCGGTAATATGGTTTGGCAAACATGCAAACGGCTGCAAGCAAACTACATTAGGCGTTCCGGAATCGATAAGATGCATCATCTCGCCCGTCAGGAACCAGCCTTCACCTGCCATATTGCCAAGTGATACCTGCTGTGAAGCCAGATCTGCAATCTTATCAATTGGCA
>CALCTX010000063.1 GCA_937907035.1 uncultured Selenomonadales bacterium | reverse complement strand
GGAAGAGTTATTGAATAAAATATGCTTCTGGTTTAGCAATTATGTTGCAACATTTCATTCTTATGACAAGCAAATTCAGGAAGTTGTTGCAATAAAAGCAGAACACACAGAAAAAGTCCGGCAGATATCACATGAACTTGCCACTCATTTAGGTTTGGCTCCACGTGATGTTATGTTGGCTGAAATTATCGCTGTCCTGCACGACGTCGGGCGGTTCAGTCAGTTTGCCAGGTATCGTTCTCTGATCGACTGCAAGACTGAGGATCATGCTATGACCGGCCTCAAGGTCATCGGGGAACAGAGTTTTGTCGAAGAGTTCATGCCGGAAGACAGGATGATAATCTTCTACGCGATCCAGTATCACAATAAGAAATCATTGGCATTTTCGCCGAATCCGCGGGCTTTGTTTTTTGCCAAGCTGCTCCGTGATGCTGACAAGATGGATATTTATCGTGTTCTTGAGCCGTATTTGAGACCATCTGACGGCAAAGGTATATCACCGATATTTTTGCGTAATTTCTTAGCCGGTGTTCAGTGCAATTACAGCGATTGCCGGACGGAAGACGACAAAAAGATAATTCGCCTCATGTGGGCTTATGATATCAATTTCAGCTGGGCGTTGGAAAAAATCGCCCGGCAAGGGTACTTTGAGGTTATTTACCGCAATTTGCCGCATACCCCTGAGATCACACAGGGCATGCAGCGCTTGGTGGATTATGTAGTCAAAAAATGTTCGCAGCCTGACCGGGTTAATTTTGCGGAACTCAGTCAGGAAGCAAAACAGTATATTGTTAACCAGTAAAAAGGAGTATGAAGAAATGGCAGAAATGACAGCAGTACCTTCAAATTTTGTCCAGAATATCATTGACGACGATTTGAAGCAGGGAAAATATTCGGAAGGCATTCATACGCGTTTTCCGCCGGAACCGAATGGTTATCTTCATATTGGTCATGCCAAATCGATATGCCTGAACTTTGGCCTTGCTTTGGCCAATAAAGGCTTATGCAATTTGCGTTTCGATGATACCAATCCGACAAAAGAAGATGTTGAGTATGTAGATTCTATCCAGGAAGATGTCAAATGGCTTGGATTTTCCTGGGATGACAGGATGTTTTATGCATCAAATTATTTCCAGAAGCTTTATGATTATGCAGTTGAGCTTATAAAGCTCGGTAAAGCATATGTCTGCGAGCTCAGTGCTGATGAGATCAGAGAGTATCGGGGAACATTGACCGAGCCGGGCAAAGAGAGTCCGTATCGTGATCGCAGTGTAGAAGAAAATCTTGATCTTTTTGATCGGATGAAAAATGGCGAGTTTGCTGACGGAACCCGGGTTTTGCGGGCAAAAGTCGACATGGCATCACCGAATATTACCATGCGCGATCCGGTAATTTACCGTATTACACGTACCAAACATCATCGTACCGGTGATGACTGGTGCATCTATCCAATGTATGATTTTGCGCATCCGCTTTCTGATGCGATCGAGGGGATTTCTCATTCCGTATGTACTTTGGAATTTGAGGATCATCGTCCGTTTTATGACTGGCTGCTTGACACGTTGGGATTTGATTCGAACAACCGGCCGCGTCAGATCGAGTTTGCCCGCTTGAATATCACCAATATGGTTATGAGCAAACGCAAGCTGCGTCAGCTGGTAGAAGAACATATTGTTTCCGGCTGGGACGATCCGCGGATGCCGACTATTTCCGGTTTGCGCCGGCGTGGTTATACGGCCGCTTCTATTCGGAGATTCTGCGAGGAGATCGGTGTTGCCAAGAGCAACAGCCTGGTAGATGTAGCAATGCTTGAGCATTGTGTCCGGGATGATCTCAATAATAATGCTGACCGGATAATGGCAGTTTTGCGGCCGTTGAAGGTTGTTATTACCAACTATCCGGAGGACAAGGTTGAGCATTTGTTAGCAGAAAATCATCCGACTAAGGGCGGACATCGCTATGTACCGTTCAGTCGGGAAATATACATTGAGCAGGACGATTTTATGGAAGAACCGCCAAAGAAGTTCTTCCGCCTGAAGCCGGGCGGGATCGTGCGCTTGAAGCATGCTTATGTTATCAAGTGCGAAGAAGTGATAAAGGACGCTGATGGCAATGTAGTCGAGCTTCATTGTACCTATGATCCGGATTCCAAATCCGGTGGCGCAACTGCCAATCAGAAGGTTAAGGGAACTTTGCACTGGGTTGACGCAAAAACGGCGATCAAAGCTGAAGTACGGCTTTATGATTACCTTTTGATAACTGATGAAAACGGCAATGTTCCTGACGATTTCCTGTCAGCGATCAATCCTGATTCATTAGAGGTTATCAAAGAAGCTCTGGTTGAACCGAGTGCGCAGTATACTGCAGTCGGCACGCATTATCAATTCCTGCGGGAAGGATATTTCTGCGTTGATAAGGATACGACGCCGGAGCATTTGGTATTCAATCGGGTTGTTGGTCTGAAGGATTCCTGGGGGAAAGCACAAAAGGGGTAATTTTCATGGCAAAGATACCGAAAAATCTTTCCGATAAAGATATGTTCAAAGATTACAAGGAAGAAAAAACCTTGGAAACGATGTTCCTTGAGGCAGAGGAAAAATCTGCCAAAGCAAAGCCGGCTAAAAAGACAGCAGCTGATATAAAGATTGCCTATCTGACACAGGATGTTATTGACAGTTTAGGCAAAATGCTGTTGCAGCTGAAACTTGACCTTTATAAAGAAGGAACAGTTGATTACACTATGAAGATCGAGCGGGAAGGGAACAAGATAGTTCTTTATCCTGCCCCGAAGAAATAACTATTTTGGAGGAGTCAGTAATGGAAAGGTATTCACCGCATGACATTGAAAAGAAATGGCAGCAGAAATGGGCGGACGAGCAGGTTTATAAAACCGAAATGGATAAGGACCGCGAAAAGTATTATGTATTGGAAATGTTCCCTTATCCGTCAGGCAACTTGCATATGGGCCATGTCCGCAATTATTCGATCGGCGATGTCGTAGCCCGTTATAAATCAATGGAGGGGTTCAATGTCATTCACCCGATGGGGTTTGATGCGTTTGGTATGCCGGCTGAAAATGCCGCTATAAAGCATGGTGTAAAGCCGTCTGATTGGACCTATTCCAACATTGAAAACATGAAACGTCAGCAGCGGGAAATGGGCCTTTCCTATGATTGGGACCGTGAGGTAGAGACCTGCCGCGACGACTATTATCGCTGGACACAGTGGTTGTTTGAGCTCTTCTATGAGCGTGGTCTGGCATACAAGAAAAAGGCATCGGTAAACTGGTGCGATACCTGCGGTACAGTACTTGCCAATGAACAGGTAATTGACGGTGCTTGCTGGCGCTGTGATTCCGAGGTACATAAAAAAGATCTGTCACAGTGGTTCCTCAAGATTACTGATTATGCCGATGAACTGCTCAAAGACCTTGATCTCTTAAAAGGCTGGCCGGAGCGGGTAAAAACGATGCAGGACAACTGGATCGGCCGCAGTGAAGGTGCTGAGTTCAGCTTTGATGTTCCGGACTTCAACGAAAAGATCGCTGTTTATACTACCTGCCCGCATACCGTTTTTGGTGTAACGTATGTGGTACTGGCAGTAGAGCATCCGCTGGTTGATAAACTTATCAAAGGTACGGAACAGGAAGCAGCGATCCGTCAGTTTATCGCTGATACGCGTAATATGAGCGAGATGGAACGTACCTCGAGCGAATCGGAAAAGAAAGGTATGTTTACCGGTGCGTATGCTGTCAATCCGTTTACCGGCAAACGGGTACCGATCTGGGTAACTAACTATGTTTTGTATGAATACGGCACCGGCGCAGTTATGGGTGTACCGACTCATGATAAGCGTGTCTGGATGTTTGCTGACAAATATGGTCTGGAGAAGATCCTTGTTGTCAATAATCCGGAAGGTACCTTAAAACTTGAAGAAATGGAAGATGCCTATGTTGACCGTGGTGTGCTCATCAATTCAGGCGAGTTTACCGGCATGGACAGCGAACAGGCTAAACCGAAGATCATTGATTGGATCGTCGAGCATAATATCGGTTGCCGCAAGGTAAACTACAAGCTGCGTGACTGGCTTATTTCACGTCAGCGCTATTGGGGAGCACCGATTCCTATCATTTACTGTCCGCATTGCGGCGAAGTTCTGGTGCCGAAAGATCAGCTTCCGGTACGCTTGCCGGAAAATGTCAAATTTGAGCAGGGCGCTGTTTCGCCGCTGTGCAGTGAACAATGCCGCATACAATATATATGAAAAATGTTCCAAGTCGGATTTGAACCTCATTGCTCCTCCCTCTGACTTGTGTTTCTGGACTTTTGATGGCCTGGATGTGTCAAGCACACCTATGTTGCATCATGGTACGGTCAT
>CALCTX010000062.1 GCA_937907035.1 uncultured Selenomonadales bacterium | reverse complement strand
CGTTGTCCATGCAGTTGCCGCCTGTTCCGGTTGATGATTTTGTGGCAGTTATTTTGGCTAAACGATATTTGATGAATTTGGAATTTAGTAACAGAGGTTGGGGAGATTGACATGAGCGAGAGCGATCATCGTCCAGATTGGGATGAATATTTTCTTGATATTGCCAAAGCAGTTGGCAAACGATCAACTTGTTTGCGCCGTAAATACGGAGCAATAATCGTCAAGGATAAGATCATTATCAGTACCGGTTACAATGGAGCACCGCGTGGCGAGGCTAATTGTATAGATACGGGTTTGTGTGAGCGTGAACGGCTTAATGTGCCGAAGGGGCAAAATTATGAACTGTGTGTGGCTGTCCATGCCGAGCAGAATGCTATAATTAATGCCGATCCGATAAAGATGCAGGGGGCAACTGCTTATATAGTTGGCTATAATGCGGATGGCACGTTGGCATCTGGTAAACCTTGCTTGCTCTGCCGGCGGATGTTGCGAAATGCTATGCTGGCTAAAGTGGTTTATTTGGAAACAGATGGGAGTACAGTAGTTTGTACGCCGCAAGAAATAAAAGATTAATAGGGAAAATAAAATGGGGCTGCCAATAATGGCAGCCCCATTTTTGAAATACACATAAATGTCAGTGTTTCGGAGGCATTACGATATCAAGTGGGACATCCTGAACAGCTGAAGCTTTGTCCCGCATATTATTTGATGAGAGTTTTTGCCAGATTTTTTGTACTTTGGCGAAATGTTCCTGTTCACTGAGCGGATTTTGCAGTTGCGCTTTTGTGTGTTTGAGCAGCAGGTCAAAAAATTCATCATTTAAAGAAACCCGGCGCAAAGCCAGCAAAGTGTTGAGTCGGGAATCCACCAGATAAAGATGGATGGTTTTGTCAGTCAGTTTTGTAATATCCGGTAAGAGTTCTTTTTTCAGACCGGACAGTGAAAACGGAGCATCTCCCCAGCCTTCTTTAAAAATACCATCAATCTGGTAAAGGAAGAAGAGCATATCATCTTCTTCATACAGAGCGAATTCCATTTTCCCGGTCCGGAATGCTTCAACCGCGATAACATCGGCATTGCCTAAACGAAGAATAAACATTATGCCGTTGGTATCGATCTGAAACAACCCACCGTCACCGGCAGCTTTTATTGGCAGGGGGAATTGCTGGCCAATTTCAAAATTTGTATAATCCATGTAGAAAAACTCCTTTGTTTGTGATATACTGAAAACATTATCCGTATATGACGGAATAAAGTTCATTGGAGAAGCTACTTGTGCTGTAAGCAGTCGTTCTCTGACGGCTATTTTATCAGTTTTTCTATATTTTGTGAAGGAGTGTTTTGTGATGGGAAATATTAAATATGATCCCAAATCGGCGGTTGCCGAAGAATTTATCAATCATGAGGAAATTGAGGCAACGTTGCGTTATGCTGACGAAAATAAAAGCAATCGGGAACTTATCGATTCGTTGATCGAAAGAGCTGCTGATTGCAAAGGCTTGAGCCATCGGGAAGCAGCAGTGCTTTTGGCATGTGATCAGGATGATCTCAATGAAAAAATGTTTTCTTTGGCAAAAAAGATTAAAGAAGAACTTTACGGACAACGCATTGTACTTTTTGCTCCGCTGTATCTTTCAAATTATTGTATAAACAGCTGTGTGTATTGTCCGTATCATTGTCAAAATCAGCATATTTCCCGGAAAAAGCTTACTCAGGACGAGATCCGGCGTGAAGTTATCGCTTTGCAGGATATGGGGCATAAGCGGTTGGCGCTGGAGACCGGTGAAGATCCGGTCAATAATCCGATCGAGTATGTATTGGAAAGTATTAAAACGATTTATTCCATTAAGCACAAAAATGGTGCGATCCGCCGGGTTAATGTCAATATTGCCGCTACAACGGTTGAAAATTATCGCAAGTTGAAAGAAGCTGGCATCGGTACCTATATCCTGTTCCAGGAAACCTATCATAAGGAAAATTATGAGAAACTCCATCCGGCAGGACCGAAACATGATTATGCTTACCATACGGAAGCGATGGACCGGGCAATGGAAGGCGGTATTGATGATGTCGGTTGCGGTGTGTTGTTTGGCTTGAACATGTATCGTTATGATTTCGTCGGATTATTGATGCATGCCGAACATTTGGAAGCCCGTATGGGAGTTGGACCGCACACTATCAGTGTGCCAAGGATCCGCCCAGCTGATGATATTGATCCGCAGACTTTCTCCAATGCGATTGATGATGATACTTTTGCTAAGATCGTAGCCGTTATCCGTATTGCTGTGCCGTATACCGGTATGATCGTATCGACCAGAGAGTCGCAGGCTTCACGGGAAAAGGTTCTTGATCTCGGTATTTCCCAGATTTCCGGAGCTTCCTGCACCAGTGTTGGCGGTTATGACCATAAAGAAGCGCCGGAGGATAATTCAGCTCAGTTTGATGTCAATGATACACGGACACTGGACGAAGTAATTCATTGGCTGCTTGATCTTGGTTATGTACCGAGTTTCTGTACGGCTTGTTATCGGGCGGGACGTACCGGAGACCGGTTTATGTCGCTATGTAAATCAGGACAGATAAAAAATTGCTGTTTGCCGAATGCGTTAATGACTTTAAAAGAGTATCTGGAAGATTATGCGAGTCCGGAAACACAGAAAAAGGGTGAGGAAGTTATCAAGCGGCAATTAGAGGAGATCCCTAATCCGGCAGTAAAGGCAAAAGCAGCTGAATATTTAAAAGAACTGCATGATGGAATGCGGGACTTTCGTTTTTAAGTTAAATTTTGTTGATCAGCGAAGGAGGTTTCTATGGGTACGCTTAATGATACGCCACGGGCAGAAAGATTGCATATCGGTATTTTCGGCAAACGGAACAGCGGCAAATCATCTTTGATGAATGCGCTCACCGGTCAGGAAACGGCTGTGGTTTCCGATACTCCGGGGACAACGACTGATCCGGTTTATAAATCTATTGAGATTCCGGGTATCGGCCCATGTGTGCTTATTGATACAGCTGGTTTTGACGATGTCGGAGAAGTCGGTGAGCTTCGCGTAAAGGGAACCCGTTTGGCAGCAGAAAAAACTGATGTGGCGATAATACTCTTTACTGAGGATGATATGACAGAGGAGAGCGAATGGGTTCGCCGGTTCCGCGATTCAAAAATACCGGTTATTCCGGTCGTTAACCGCAGTGATGTTTTGCCTAAGGACGGTGCGGCTTTGGCAGCCCGCGTCGGAGCACTTACCGGACAGAAACCGATAAATGTCAGTGCACAGACAGGAAGCGGTCTGGAAGAATTGTTTGATATGTTGCTGGCTTATTTGCCGAGCGACTATGAACAGCGTACGATCACCGCTGATCTGGCAAATGAAGGGGATACTGTTCTGCTGGTTATGCCGCAGGATATAGAAGCACCTAAAGGACGCCTTATTTTGCCACAGGTTCAGACGATTCGGGACTTGCTGGATAAAAAATGTACGGTTATTTCCGTTACTGCTGACCGGTTGGAAGCTGGGTTGAAAGCATTGCGGGGAGCACCATCACTGATAATTACTGACTCACAGGTTTTCCCCGAAGTATATGCAAAAAAGCCGAAAAAGAGCCGGCTGACCTCTTTTTCCGTGTTATTTGCCAATTATAAAGGTGATATTGATTTTTTCACTGAGTCGGTCAAAGTCCTTGATAGCTTGTCCGAAACAGCTCATATACTTATCGCGGAAGCTTGTACGCATCGCCCGTTGCATGAAGATATCGGGCGGGTCAAACTCCCGAAACTTTTGAAGAAAAAATTAGGAAATAAGATAACCATTGATTACTGCAATGGCCAGGATTTTCCGGAAAATCTCACGGATTATGATCTTATCATTCATTGCGGGGCATGTATGTTCAATCGCCGTTTTGTAATTTCCCGGGCATCGCGGGCCCAGGCACAAGGGATACCTATGACTAATTATGGTATAATATTAGCGAAATTGGCGGGGATATTAGATAAGATCGATATTCCGTCAGCAAAATGAGACAAAGGAATGTCATTTTTCTTGTTATTTCTTGTAATCTATCATAAAATAATAGTATGAGAAGTATGCTTTGACAGGGAGGATTGACAATGAAACGAATTCCCTTATTATCATTTTTGCTTGTGATATGCAGTATTTTTATTGTTCAAACTGCTATGGCGGCAATTACTTGGAAAGATATCTCTTCGGACGGGAAATATGGAAAGATGTTTGCTCCGGCCACTATAAAAAAGCTTGAGGAAACAAATGGTGTCGCGACCCGGATAAGAGCAACGATCAAGACCACTTATGATGCTGAAGCCGCGGTTGAGACAATCGCGAATTATGAGATCGGCAATGTTTTGACTGATCCGTCACAGTTGGCATACAGTATCGCTGAAGTTGAGGTCAGTCCGCAGCATCGGACGGTCACATATGTCAGTGAACAATTTTTTGATGCAAACGATAAAGTGATCTGGTCGAAGATTTATGATCCGCGGACTGAAAAGGAGATCAATTCGATGTCCTTTGAAGAAGATTATTACACGTCTATCATTGATGCCGTTTTTTATCAGGGAGAAGCAGCCCGTTGCAAAGCTCAGGATCGCTGGATATCGTTGTGGCAGATAACAAATCCGGACGGAACAAGTACTTCAGTGATGGCTGATACATCGACAATGAGACAACGTGGAGAAGATAGCCTGATTTACTGGGAATGGCAGGAACAAAAAGATGTTCTTGGTCAGGTAAAGGAAATAAAATTCGTCAAAAAGGTTTTAAACCTTACACAAAACTCACAAAAGATCCTTAAGGGCAGGATCTGGACTGCTGAACAAGGCTGGCAGGAAATTACGGCTGCCGGCGCATATGAAAAAATTTCACCTAAAGGACCTGCGGCTGGCGGTCTTCAACGTATGAAGGCTTATAAAAAAGGTTATCAGTATTGGCTTAATCGTTACCGTACCGATAAAAAAGTTGAGCTTCCGGCTGCAAAATAAGGAAGGAATAGTTAATGCCAATTAAAATACCAAATAATCTTCCGGCGGCGCAAACACTGGAAAAAGAAAATATATTTTTTATGGATGCGCAACGGGCGTATGGTCAGGATATTCGTCCGTTGAATGTTCTGATTATGAATTTGATGCCCAACAAGGAAATTACGGAGACACAGCTTCTTAGAAAGCTGTCAAACAGTCCTTTGCAGGTAAACGTCGAATTGCTGCAGACACAAAGCTATCAGCCGAAACACGTTGATGCCAGCCATTTGGATTCTTTTTACACAACATTTGATAAGGTTAAGGACCGCAAGTTTGACGGTATGATTATTACCGGCGCTCCTTTGGATTATGTTAAATTTGAGGATGTTGCTTATTGGAAGGAAATGTGTGAGATTTTTGACTGGTGCGAGACG
>CALCTX010000061.1 GCA_937907035.1 uncultured Selenomonadales bacterium | reverse complement strand
AAATGGATTGTCGTTGAGGCTTTGAAGAATTGTCAGCTTTGGCAGCAAAAATTGCCTGATTTTCATATGAGCATTAATGTTTCGTATGAACAGCTCAAAGATCCGACATTTGCACCGTTTGTTATTCAACAAGTAAAAGCTATGGGGATTAAACCACAGACGGTCATTTTGGAGTTGACTGAAAGCACGATCGTTGCCGATTGGTCGTTTTTGAATCAGCAATTTGATAATTTCCGGGAAAATGGGATCGCGATTGCAATGGATGATTTCGGAACCGGTTATTCGTCATTGTCATATTTGAAGAAGTTATCTTGTGATATTATTAAGATCGATCGGGAATTTGTTAAACAGATTTTGGAGAATGAATTTGACTGCCGGTTAGTGGAATATACTGTCAGCTTGTGTCACTATGTTGGTATTGCCACTTGCATAGAAGGTATTGAAAAGGATGAGGAATATGATATGTTGACAAGCGTTTGTCAGGCAGATTATATTCAAGGTTATCTTTTCGGGCGGCCGGAAGAAGCTACGGTGTTTGAAGAAAAGTTCTTATCGGATAAAAATCCGATTGAGGAAATCAAAGATAATGAGTAATGGCGAAATGTTGACCAATACAATAGGGTGAGGCTGATAAGATGCTGCAAGTTTATACCGGTAACGGCAAAGGAAAGACGACAGCAGCAATTGGACTTTGTGTACGGTCTTTGGGGGCCGGCATGAAAGTTTATATAATGCAGTTCATGAAAGGGCTTGCTTACAGTGAGCAAAAAATATTGCGGGGATTTTCTCCGCAGCTGAAGTTGTTCACTACCGGCAAGCCGTTTTTTGTGGCTGAAGAAGGTATGCTGTCGGAGGAAGAAAAGAAAAAATGGGGCGATGAGGTTGTAATTTTTCCGCCGGGAAATCCACCGGCAGATTATGTTGCGTTAATAACGGAAGGTTTTGAAACAGCCAAAAAGGCAATATTATCCGGAGAGTATGGATTAGTTATTCTGGATGAGCTTAATATGGCGCTGTTTTTTGGCTTGATCACGCAGGAAAAAGTGGAGGCATTGTTAGATGAGCTGCCTTCCGCAACAGAGTTGGTGATAACGGGACGTAATGCCCC
>CALCTX010000060.1 GCA_937907035.1 uncultured Selenomonadales bacterium | reverse complement strand
AGGGGGTACATCTACACCATATACCTCTTCACCATATACATTATCGGCACCATACAAATAATAATTGTCTACATCATCAGCCTCAGCCTTGTTTAACTGCCCCCCCGCAGTGAACACAAGTCCGCATGCCAGCGCCAGACAGATTTTTTTAGTCAGTTTTTTTGCTTTCATATTTCTCACAACAATATCCCTTTCAATCAGGTAGTATTTCCGAAATTGTATTTATTATACAAACTTTTTCAAGTCTATCATCTTCCTATGATTCTGTCAAACCGACAAAAAGCTATGCGGAATACGTAATTATTAAGTCCCCCCTTCTACCGCGTTCTGCGGTTACCCGCAAACTTCGCACCTTGTTAATGGCGGACTTATTAGTTGCCGTATATACTCCGACACATCAACATACAAAAATGGCGTTACACTATCAAAGTGCAACGCCATTTTTTACCTTTTATTTCATACAAATTTTACTTCAAAACTGCGCCGGTGCTGGCCGAAGTCGTCAGTCTTGCATAGCGGGAAAGATATCCCGTCTTGATCTTCGGCTCCGGAGCCTGCCATGCCGCTTTGCGTTTTGCCATTTCCTCATCAGTGATACAAAGCTCCAGTTTACGATTTGGAATGTCAATGTCAATCATATCGCCTTCCTGAACGAGAGCGATCGGGCCGCCGGCCATAGCTTCCGGTGAAACGTGACCGATGCAGGCACCACGGGTAGCACCGCTGAAACGGCCATCTGTGATGAGTGCAACCTTGAGTCCCATACCGGCAATAACTGCCGTCGGATTGAGCATTTCGCGCATTCCCGGGCCGCCCTTCGGACCTTCATAGCGAATGACAACTACATCGCCGTCATGGATCTTGCCAGCCATGATCGCTTCAATAGAATCCTCTTCGGAATCAAAGACACGAGCTGTTCCCTTATATGCCAGCATATCTTCAGTAACTGCCGAAGCTTTGACAACAGCATAGTCCGGAGCAAGATTTCCTTTGAGGATAGCAATACCGCCAGTCGGACGATACGGTGCTTCTACTGTCTTGATAACATCCGGACGGGCAATTTCCGAATTCTTTATTCTGTCACCCAGTGTACCGGTAACTGTCAAAGCATCAAGATGGAGTAAATTCTTCTTGGAAAGCTCATGCATAACTGCCGAGATACCGCCAGCTTCGTTAAGGTCCTGCATGTGATGCTTGCCGGCCGGAGCGAGACAGGTAATATACGGTGTACGGGCACTGATCTCATCAAACAGCGGTGCCGGAAGTTCAATCCCTGCTTCATGAGCAATAGCTGTCAGATGAAGGACTGTATTTGATGACCCGCCGATACCCATATCAACGGTGATCGCATTTTCAAAAGCCTTTTTCGTCAGAATATCACGCGGTTTGATCTGCTTTTCAACCAAGTTCATGATAGTCTTGCCGGCCTGCTTTGCAAGGCGGGTACGGGCTCCTGTATATGCTGCCGGAATCGTACCGTTGCCAGGCAACGCCATACCGAGAACCTCACTCAATGAGTTCATTGTATTAGCGGTAAAAAGACCGGAGCAGGAACCGCAGCCCGGGCAGGTGCAATGCTCAAGATCGTCAAGTTCTTCGGCTGACATCTTGCCGGCTGCAAATTTTCCAGCTGCTTCAAAGGTGTTGCTCAGGCTGACGTTTTCTCCGTGGAAACGTCCGGCAAGCATCGGGCCG
>CALCTX010000059.1 GCA_937907035.1 uncultured Selenomonadales bacterium | reverse complement strand
TCAATATCCCACCTAGACATTGAACCAATAGCTTACATATTGGAAACTAAAAGCAATTCACAATTGGATTATCAAATTGAATCAATCGATGAAAAACATAATCCATTCATTGAGAAAAATAAAAACCAACTATTAAAAGAGTTCTTTGAAAGAGAAAAAAGACTGAAAGTTAAAAAATAAATTAAAAAATAAATTAAAAAATAAATTAAAAAATAAATTAAAAAAACTGTTTTATTTAGGAAAAGAAATAGATTAAAAAAATAAAACTCTTTTATTTAGGCAAAGGAATATTCTCTTCACATACACAAACATCAGCTAAAAATGCGTGATTGGAACCAAAGGCATTATCAATAGCCAATTCAAGGTCTTCTTTGGATTCCACTTTCATAGAATCGATTCCATAAGCTTTAGCCAATTTTACAAAATCTGGATTTGACAAATCGATTTGATACTTTTCCATATCATAAACTGTCTCTTCCCATTGTCTAATGATTCCCAATTGTGAGTTATCTATAATGAAAACATTGACATTCAAATCATATTCACGAATTGTAGCCAATTCCTGAATGACCATCTGAATATCACCATCACCGCATATGACCACAACTTGATTATCCTGATGAGCAACAGCTACACCAATAGCTCCAGGCAAACCATAACCCATAGGCCCAAATCCTCCTGAAAACAAGAGTTTTCCAAACTTGTCATTGCTGGAAAGCAATGTTGTCCAAGTTGTGTGAGTTCCTGCATCTGAAAGGAAATAGCTGCCCTTGAATGCATTGACGATTTTATTGATTGCATAAGGAGGTCTTAATGGAGAGCAGTTCTCTTCGGACTCTTCAATTCCATCAACTATCAATGGCTTATGGTTGGAATAGATTTCATTGATCCAATCCTGATACAATATGAAGTCCTTATCCTTATACTCTTTATATTCAAGGTCATTCAACAATAAGTCTAAAAGGTCTGATGCATCCATGCAAATATTGATCTTGCCCTTAAGACAATCCCCATTGATGTTGACATGTATCATTTTATCCTTGACATCATTAAAATCACAAGCTGCAATTGTTCTCTCAGATAATCTTGCACCTAAAACCAAAATGCAATCAGAGTTTTCATAGGCATAGTTTGCTATGGAAGTTCCCCTAAGTCCAACAATTCCAAGGTTCAATTTGTCGTCTTCACTGATGACTCCCTTAGAGTGAAAAGTAGTAACAATAGGCACCCATGTTTTACTTACAAAGGCGTTTAATTTTTCGATAGCTTTACCCCAAACTATACCATTTCCTACAACGATTAATGGTTTTCGTGAATTCTTAAGTTTTTCAATAGCTAAGTTGATACTGTTATCTACATTAGCCATGACATTTTTTGATAAATCATCGATAAACACTAATTTTCCATCAAAATAATTGAAGTGATCATCAAAAATATTCACCAGTTCATAAAGGTCATCAAGATTGGAAATTCTTTCATTGAAGCAATCAAAATCAGAAGGAATATCCGCAAAAATAGGGGTTTTTGATGAACCAATCAATCTTTCCAATGAAATGTCATTCAAATCCACATCTTCCATAAGCACATCCTTGGATAGATTGATGTGAACAGGCCCCTTCGGACACTTGTGAAGCATGATTAAAGATTCGATTAAATTAAAAATAGCGGATTTTGCAGAAGATGGATGGAAGCTTGCAACAGTTATATTCTCAAAAACATCATTGATTGGAGAATTTTGGAAGATGTCTTCATCCTTTCTGGAATAGTCATTGTCTCCAGTGATTACAAGGAGTGGTACAGAATCCTTAAAGGCAGTTGCTACACCCATAACAAGATTCATTGCACCGGGCCCTGCAGTGGAAATGCACATTCCATAATTGCCTGATGAACGAGCATAAGCGTCTGCAGCATGAACAGCCCCCTGTTCATGTCTTGTAAGAATATGCTCAATTGAAGAATCCTTTAAAGCTTTGTAGAAAGGAAGTATCTGTTCTCCAGGGTGTCCAAAAATATGCTTAACGCCATCCTGTTCAAGCAATCGTATTAATGCTTCTGCAGTATTCATATTATCACATTAAAAAAATAAAGAATTAGATAAGTTGAAAATTAAGAAACTAAAATTAAAAAAATTAAAATCAATAATAGTGAGATGAACTATTATTAGTGGAATTTTCAGCATACATCTGTTGAAGCTCATAATCGTCAACAAGAATTCTTGCCTCTAAACTATCATAAACTTTTTGCAAGATTGTCTTATCCTTTGAAGACATTAGAATGAAATTATTTGATTTTGCATCTTCAACAAACACAGTATAAGTTCCCAACTTATCGTTTTTATAGCAAGTGAAATTGCCATCACTTATCTCATCAGTACCTAAAGTTTCCGCTTTAATCTTTTGGAACCTAAGCATTCCTTGTGATCCGGTAACTGGAGAGCCATTGTTGAAACTTGTAACGTTAAGGCCGTAATCATAATCACAGTAGTAATGAATATCCAAATTATCAGTATATTCGGATATCTTATCAGTTACTGGAACTTGTGCAGAACAGGAATTTGTTAGATTCATTTGATGATAAGTGACATCTCTGCCTGGTTCAAATATCATATAGGAACCTATGCAAAGTAAACAAAATACAGCAACTATTAAAATAGCCATTTTCTTATCCATAAAATACACCTTTTATTAATATTAATTATGTTTTTATCTTTATATATATTATTATTAAAAACATGAAAAATAAATGGAATTTCTGCATATTTTTAAAAAAAAATGGAAAAAATAGAAAATTAGAATAGAAAATAAAAGAATGAAATAAAAAATGGGAAAAATAGAAAATTAGAATAGAAAATAAAAATTAATTGTCTAAAAAAGAAAAGTTTTATCAAACTTTTTCTAAAAGTTTGATTTAATCATCGTCTAAATTGAAAACAGAATCTGCTCCTTTTCTTTCATAATCATAAACAGTGTATTCTTCTTCTGACTGTCTTTTAGAAGATTTCCTAGATTTTGATTTAGGCTTTTCATAATCATCCAAAAGGGATTCATATCCTTCATCACCGAATACGCCATCATCAAAGAAGTCATCAGTGAAATCTTCATATTCCTCTTCAGCAGGTTCTTCAACCTTTGCCTTTTTGGAACTTGATTTGGCTTTCGCTTTGGCTTTAGGTTTTTTAGATGCTGATTTTTTAGGTTTTGGCTTAGGTTTTTCAACATAATCATCAAGATTATCAAAAACCTCTGCATCCCTTGAACTTTTGAAGGTATGGTTTCTTTGATTATTGAATGCATCTTCCTCTCTAATAGGAGCTATATAGTCCAAATCACCATAATCACCATAATCATCATCAAATGTCAAATCTTCATCGAAATCATCATTTAAGTTGTCATTATCTTCCTTGTCTTTACTGAACATGTTTATCTTATCAAACAATGATTTTGATTTCTTTTTACCATCCCTTTGTGATGGCTCTTTGGAACTAGGACCTTCTCCATAAGCATCATTATACTTAGAGTCATAATCATCATCAAAAGGAGAGTCAAACTCTTCAGATGACATGTCCACATTTTTCAGCACATTCTTGCCTGACTTGGATTTGGATTTGCCGAATCTGTTTAACCTTCTGGATTTGGAATTGTCCTCTTCTGCCATATCATCAATGGCATCTTCCTCTTCTTCAGACTTTTTGAATCTGTTCCTCAAGGATTTGTACGGACTTACAAAAGATCCGTTCTTATCAAACAATGGATTTGGATTCTCTTCCTCATCAACGTAATCATCAATGGTCTTGTCGACATATTCCTTTTCCTTGAAGTAGTTTACTCCACCGCCTCTTGATAAATCAAGGGAATAATCCCCTTCATATGGAAGGATGGTTAGAACTAATGGAACAATGACAAATATGGAAGCGATGATTGATTGAACAAGCAAGCTTTGCCTATCACCAGCAAGAATCAAGCCATATACCCCCATAATCCAAATTATAGCCAATATTATAGGAATGATAAATCTGATTGTGATTACCCATGACTTATCTACCTTGATATGAGAATTGTCATTTAGGATTGAACGGATGTCCTCAATATCATAAACCCAACCTAAAACAATTATTTCAAGCAAGACACCTAAGACAATTGCAAATTGTGTAATGAATGAATCAGCAATCCTTAAGAGGTATTCTCCCATACCTGTTGCAAATATGAATGAAACAAAGAGGCCTACCAATACAAGCTGTCTGATGGCCCTATCTCTTGTCCAAGCGAATTTTTCACAAATGGAATTGGTCAACGGTTCAATTAAAGCCAATATTGTGCTTAAGCTTCCAACAAACAAAAGCAGGAAAAATGCCGGAGCCACAATATAGACCCAAGGATCCATAATGTTGAATACATTAGGGAAAACGACGAATATCAATGAAAATCCGTCACTGACCAAGCTGGTAATAGGAATATTCCTTCCCAATGCCATATAACCCATAAGAGCAAATAAAAGAATTGAAACCAAGACTTCAAATATTAAGCTTGCCAAAACCATGATCCATGCATTGTCAATCAGATTTGCTTTTTCTCCCAAGTAGGAAGAATAAGTGCTTGCTATGGCATAACCTAAACCATATGAGAATACCAATTGGCCAAATGCAGCTATCCATACATTCAAATCCAAAAGGACTGACCAATTTGGATTGAACAATGCCATAATTCCAGTACGGGAGCCCGGCAATTGAACTGCAAATATCAGCATGCCTATTAGCAATATGAATGATAATATTAATGATATTTTAGATGATCCTGAAATAGATATTGTCATTGAACTGATGGGTGGCGTAACTCCGGCAAAAGACTATATGCTTAAGGCATTGAATGCCGGAAAGAGTGTTGTTACAGCCAATAAAGATGTCGTAGCACAGTATGGTAAAGAAATGTTTGATACGGCAGACCGGAACAAAGTTGATTTTATGTTCGAAGCCAGTGTCGGTGGTGGTATTCCTATTATTACGCCGCTGCGGCAGTGCTTGACAGCAAACCGGATTACAGAGGTAATGGGCATTGTCAACGGCACAACTAATTATATGCTGACTAAGATGATGCAATATGGCAGTGACTATGATGCAGTTCTCAAAGAAGCTCAGGAAAAAGGTTATGCTGAGGCTGATCCTGCGGCAGATGTGGAGGGCCTTGACGCGGCACGTAAGGCGGCAATCCTTGCTTCATTGGCATTTTCCGCTGATGTTACTCTCAATGATGTATCGGTAAAGGGGATTACCAATATTACTGCCGGAGATATTGCATATGCTAAAGAACTCGGTTATGTGATCAAATTATTGGCGGTAGCGAAGGAAACCGCTGAAAAAGGGATTGACGTCAGAGTTCATCCGGTGCTTTTATCAGCCAGTCATCCGCTGGCAGCTGTCAATGATGTATTCAATGCAATATTTGTCCGCGGCAATGCTATTGGTGAAGCTATGTTCTATGGCAGAGGAGCGGGTTCATTGCCTACAGCCTCAGCTGTTATCGCTGATGTTGTTGATGTTGCGCGTGATATTGTCAATGATACATTCGGGCATATTTCTTGTGCCGGATATACGCGGAAACGTATTTGTCCGCTGGACGAGACCGAATCATCTTATTTTGTCCGGCTGTTAGTTGAGGATCAGCCGGGTGTTTTGGGCTTGATCGCAACAGCTTTCGGCAGCAATGAAGTAAGTTTGAAATCGGTAATCCAGACACGAAAGATAAATGATCAGGCAGAGATCGTGGCAATAACTCATCATGTTGAGCATCGCAAGATAGAAACTGCCAAGAAGGCACTGAATGATTTAGCAGTAGTTAATAAAGTCTGCAATGTAATAAGGGTAGAACAATAGCCGGGAGGAACAATTATAATGTCTGAAAGAACGGTACACATATCTGTTCCGGGGACCAGTGCTAATTGTGGTCCTGGTTTTGATACTTTGGGTGTAGCCTGTACGATTTATAATGAAATGGATATTTCCTTGCTGAATGAAAACAGATTGGAAATAACGGCTGAAGGTGAAGGTGCGGAGTATATTGCTCCGGATTCGAGAAATATTGTTTGGCGTGCAATAGATCTGGTATTGCAAAAGGCTGGAAAGGGTAATGAGTACAAGGGCGCTGTTATAAAAATGAAAAATAATGTGCCGCTTTCCCGAGGATTGGGCAGCAGTGCGGCGGCAATCGTTGCCGGTATAAAAGCGGCCAATTATCTGCTTGATGAACCGTTTAATCGTCGTCAGCTGTTGAAGCTGGCAACGGATATGGAAGGGCATCCGGATAATGTTGCTCCGGCATTGTTTGGCGGTTTTACGGTCAGTATTATGCGCAACGGGCAGCCGGAATGTTTTTCGTTTTTACCGCGGATCAAATTGAAAATGGTTGTGGCAATCCCGGATTTTCCGTTATCAACCCGGGCAGCAAGAAGTGTTTTGCCGGCAACTGTTCCGTTGCAGGATGCTGTCAATAATGTCGGGCGTTCTTCTATGATGGTAGCGGCGTTAATGAAAGGAAATATTCGGTTTTTGCGGCATACATTTGAAGATGCGTTACATCAGCCATACCGGGCTCAATTGATTCCTGGTATGTATGATGTTTTCCGTGCAGCTAAAAAAGAAGGAGCAATCGGGGCATCATTAAGCGGAGCCGGTCCATGTCTTATTGCTTATACTGTAGATAATCCGATAGGCATCGGCGAAGCAATGAAGGCGGTCTTTAAAGATCATGATATTGAGTCGCGGATAGCAGTATTGGAAGTTGACCGGCATGGAGCGACGATCATTGAATAGGGATGAAGCTGTTGCAGTTACATGCGGCAGCTTCTTTGTTATTTTGTTTTAATATTGATTTAAAGACAGGAATATATTATGGATGAATCAGAATTTGCAAATATAATCAGAAAAGCTGGCGGAAGGGCTTTTATTGTGGGTGGCTGGGTACGTGATCAACTGAGGGGAATAATGCCTCATGATAAAGATTTTGTTGTTTCCGGTGTTGAAACCGAAAATTTTGAAGTGTTGTTCCCAACCGCAATGAAAGTCGGCAGATCATTCCCAGTATATTTATTGACGCTTTCCGGTAAAAAATCAGAAGTAGCTTTGGCCAGGACTGAAAGGAAATGCGGACATGGGTATACCGGTTTTGAAGTAAAAGCCAATAAAGATGTTACGATTGAAGAAGACCTTTTTCGACGGGACACAACGATGAATGCGATCGCCATGGAATTGCCGGAGAAGGTCATTATTGATCCATATGGTGGGATGACTGCTATTCAGGAGAAAAAGATACAGGCGGTATCCAAGCATTTTTTGGAAGACCCGGTCCGGTCTCTGCGTGCGGCACGACAGGCAGCAACCTTTGGGTTTTCGATTACATCGGAAACTCGTGAGTTGATGCAACAAACTCGTGCTGAATTGGAACTTGAGCCAACAGAACGTGTTATAGGTGAACTGCAAATGGCGTTGACAGCGGAAAAACCGTCGGTATTTTTTCGGGAGTTAAAACAGGCTCAGTTATTATCAACAGTATTTCCGGCAATTGCAGCTTTGGCAGGGAAGACACAACCAAAAGAATTTCATCCCGAAGGCGATGCTTTTGAACATTCGTTGGATATTTTGGATAGAGTTGCTATGACAGTTCAAGATGTTGCAGTAAGATTTGCGGCATTGGTTCATGATTTGGGAAAAGGGACAACACCAAAGGAAATGGAGCCTCATCATTACGGACATGAAGAACGTGGCATTATTGAGCTTGATAAATGGAATGAGCGGATGCTTTTGCCAAAGATTTGGCGGCAGACGGCGGAGTTTGTGATCAAAGAGCATATGCGGGCACCACGTCTGGAAAAGTGGGGGAAGATCGTTGATCTGTTGTTGGGATTGAATCGTTTGCCGGTAAGGGCAACTGATGTTTTGGCAATTTTTGCGGCTGATCATCATGGTTTGCCGGATTATCTGCTTGAGTACACTGAAAATCTGAATCTTATTTTAGAAGTCAGAGGCAAAGATGCACCGGAATCTTTAGATGGACCGGCTGTTGGAGAATGGATACGATCGGAGCAGATACGCCGGTTAAAGAGAAAATATTGCTGATGCGAAATAAGGAACTGATTGCATAGAAGGTTAGAACTATGATATATTACTGGCTGATCATCAATATTTTTACATTTTGTTTGTACGGTTGGGATAAGTTTTGCGCAAAAACCAACAGGTGGCGGGTTCCGGAAATCGTTCTGCTGAGTGCAGCCATTGTTGGCGGCAGTATCGGTGCTTATTTTGCTATGCAACTGTTTCGTCATAAAACAAGGCATTGGAAATTCAAATTAGGGATTCCTTTGCTTATTGCATTGCAAATTTGGTTCCGCTATAACATTTCTTGAATAAACAGGAGATTATTTTAGTGATTCAGCAGAACTTATTTTAAAAAAATGACGATTTTATGATAAAAATCTCGATTTTTTGCAGATTTTTGTTGACAAAATGTATCTTATCGCTTTATATTAAAGGCGTAGCAATTACTAATAAAGGAGGAATCCCCGAAAATGAACAAAGTAGACTTGGTTGCTAAAGTTGCCGCAAAGGCAGAGATCACTAAGAAGGCTGCTGCAAAGGCTGTTGACGCAGTATTTGCCAGCGTAGAAGAAGCACTCGCTGCAAAAGAGAAAGTACAGATGATTGGCTTCGGTACTTTTGAGGTTCGTGCTCGTAAGGCTCGTACCGGCCACAATCCGCAGGATCCGAAGAAGAAGATCCAGATTCCGGCTTGCAATGTACCGGCTTTCAAGGCTGGCAAGAAGCTCAAAGAAGCTGTTAATGCTAAGAAAGCTAAGAAAGCTAAGAAATAATTGGCTTAATAATATACTCCTGAATCATAGTTATGATTCAGGAGTATTTTTTTGCGTTATTTATAGCAATGCATATAAGGGGATTACGGAATGACGAGAAGAATATCAGCTGAATGCGACAATCCCGTTTTCGTGATAACGTTATGAAGAATATAACGTTGATATCAGGACTTTCCTATCGTCAATTTATTTAGTAATGGGAACTGTTCGGCAATTCGGCGGACCAGAACTGCGGCTGTCAGAGAAAATACAACTACTGACAGATAGACAATAATCGCAACCGGAGCAGTTACTATAAGGCCCAGACGTTGGACAAGCTTTATTGCGAAGGTCAGTACAACGGGGTGAAAGAGATAGGCAAAGAAGGAATGCTTTCCGAAAAAGGCCAGATATTTATTTAACTGTTTCGGATAATCCTGCTTGGTAAATAAAGCAAAAAGGAAAATTGACGCACCGGCAGAATAGCAAATGCCGAGAGGGGAAAGCTGATGGGCAGTATTGACTGCTGCCTCCACAGAATAGTGATCAATATATATCAGGCGGTAGTAGTAAGACAATAGAGACAATAGCGTTAATTTGAAAAAGAAAGAGATCATCAGGCGACGCTCTTCAATAATTTTCATGAACCAGTCAGAGTGTATGCCGAGATATCCGCCTAACAGGAATATAAATACATAGTGGAATACCCAATAATTTAAACGATAGTTGATAAGCTGCTGAAGAACAGGATTGCCGATTGGAATAGTCCACAGCGTATAGCTGGAAAAATAATTAAATAATACTTGAAAAATAAGGATAAGGCCGAGTTTTGCCGGTGTCATAGTGTACAACATCCGTATCCATAGCGGCATGAGAACATAGAACCATAACAAAATGACAATGAAGTATAGCTGATACTTGGCCGTACCGAACAGCAGCATGACTAACAAAGAACGCAGTCCGGGCCAGCCTACATGGAAAACAGCCTGGTTAAAGATGATGTAAAATACTGTCCAGGCCAGATAGGGGATAAGTACAGCAGAAAGACGGCGTTTTAAAAATGCCGAATAATTAAAAGGTTTGTCAAAGGAAAATTTGTAAAATAAGCCAAAGGCAGAAATAAAGAAAAAAATCGGAATGGAAAAACGGGTAATTATCTCAAAACAGGCCGCCAGATGGATATTGGCCATGGGATTGGTCAAGTATTCTGAGCCGACATGGATAGCGATAACGCCGAGCATTGCGATACCACGGATATATTCAATTGCAGTTAAACGTTGCTTTGACATAATTAAGCCTCCGATTTTATCAATCACCATAGATAACGCGGCGAACCTCAGCAAGAGTAGTTTTCCCGGCCAGTGCCTTTTCTGTTCCATCTTGCAACAGGGTACGCATTCCTTGCTGTTGGGCTATTTGTTGGAATGTATGCAGATCAAGTTTTTGCAAAATAGCTTGACGAAGCTCTTCGGTAATCGGTAACAATTCGTGAATGGCAATCCGGCCTTTATAACCGGTACCGTTACATTTCGGGCAGCCGGTTGCTTCACAGAGTTCAAGCTGCGGAGTATAGGCAGTACCTAATATAGTGGCTTCTGCTGAATCAGGGAGAACAGGGCGCTTTTGGGCGCAATATGGGCAGAGCCGTCTGACAAGACGCTGCGCCATTATGCCGACCAAAGAAGCCGAAAGAAGATAGGGGACTGCACCCATATCAATAAGGCGGAATATTGCTCGTACAGCGTCGCCGGTATGGAGCGTGGAAAATAACAATCGTCCGGTCAAAGCTGCCCGAATGGCCATTTCTGCAGTGTCAGTATCACGAATTTCGCCGAGCATTACAATATCCGGATCTTGCCGCAATACAGAGCGCAAAGCAACTGAAAAAGAGAGATTTGCTTTTGCATTCACTTGGATTTGATTGATGCCGGCAAGCTGGTATTCAACAGGATCCTCTATTGTAACGATATTGCGTGAGAGATTATTCAACTCAGACAAGGCTGAATAAAGGGTCGTTGTTTTACCTGAACCAACCGGACCGACATTTAAGATAAGTCCGTATGGTTTATGGCACCAGCTGCGAAACAGTTGCTCATTGGTTGGAGAAAAATCCAGTTCGGATATTGTCAACAATTGTTGAGTAAGATTTAGTAAGCGCAGTACAACCTTTTCACCGTTGAGCAGCGGCATAGTAGATACCCGGATATCCAGCTCGTGTCCGTTAAACAGAAAGCTGAACCGACCGTCTTGTGGTGTGCGATATTCGACATTGTTTAAATGGCTGATAACTTTTAGTCGGGAAACGATAAAAGACAATAATTGGCCCGGCAGAGGATCGCAAAGTTCTTGCAATACACCGTCAACGCGGATACGAATGCGTATTTTATCCCCAAAAGGTTCGATATGGATATCACTGGCATTTAATTTTGCAGCATCAGTGATGATAGTGTCTACCAGTGTGACAACCGGGGCGGCAGTAACGCTCGGAGTGGTTGGATTGAATTGAGATTGTGTATGTAAACTCAAGAGAGTTGAATCAACTAAATGTTTTATATCAGGAGTTTCCGTTGGCAATGCTGTGCCTCTTTTCATTGGATAATATACTTATTTATTTTACAAAAACTAAGCGGCATTGACAATATGTCTGATACAATTCAGCCAACATCATGCCGGATTTTACAAAGTGCACTGCCGTTCAAATCGGCCAGTTTATGGAATAATTACAGAAAAGAAAACACTGTTGAATCAATGTGATACAGCGGTGTTTCAAAGATATTAAGTTTTAGATATTTATCCTGTTGTAGAATGCGGATTTTTAAGTACACCTGTCTTGCGGGGGGACAATAGTGTTATAATTCTATTGAAAATATTTTTATTAAAGGAGCGTTTTTGATGGGGTTATTTGATAGTGTTTTACAAAAAGCAGGCAATTTAGGTTCTGGGCTGAGTAGTGCTGCTACGCAGTTTGGTAGTGAGGTAGTTGCTACTTCAAAAAATAGTGCAGCTAGAACTGCTTTAGAAATGGAGTTGAAGGCAATAGAAGCGGATTTGAATAAAGCATATGCTAATATTGGTAGAAAGTATGTGGAATATGTTATAACAAGTGGAGATATGCCAGGAATTGATATTAGAGATTATTTAAGTGTATTAGAGCCAAAACTTGATCGAAAAAAAGCTATAGAGATAGAGTTAGCGGATTTAGAAATGACTCAACGTAATGAATACATTATGAAGGAAAAGATTGAGTGGGAAAAGGAATGCATGGGAAAACTTGATAAGGCGCTACGGATGGGAATTATTGATAAGGATGAGTATGACAAGCGAGTACAAGAACAAATGGCAAAGTCCAAAAATTTTGAAGCTATCAGAAAAGTTGAGATGCAGGCAGAGTTGGGATTAATTAGTGAAGCTGAAAAACAAAGTAAGTTAGCAGAGTTGATGTAATGCAATTATGAGCACATAAGGAACGCCCCTTGCTTTGATATGATAGTGGCTAAGTCATGATATTATAAACAACAAGAATGAGTGGCCTATTATGGGGAACAAAAACTCCTTGGTACAGCTGTGGGACACCAATTAAGTTAGACTTTTATTAGAGAGACATTTTATGGGATTGTCAAGCGAACTGTGTAAAATTTTTAATTTCCAGAATCATACTTCCTAA
>CALCTX010000058.1 GCA_937907035.1 uncultured Selenomonadales bacterium | reverse complement strand
GCTTTCAGCGAAGCTATTGCAACCTCAACCATCTCATCGGCCGGCTGATTGGTCGTAATCTTCTGCAGCCACAACCCCGGCAGAATAGCTGTATGCATTAAACTGCTCTTCGAGCGACCGGCAAACCGAATAATTTCGTAACTGATTCCTGCCACAACCGGCAAAAGCAGTATCCGGCTCAATATCCTGGTAATAAGATCAGGCCAGCCAAGAAAAGCAAAAATAAATATACTCACAATCATGACTATCAGCAAAAATGCCGTTCCGCAACGCGGATGAAGCGTTGAAAACCTCTGTACGTTTTCAACTGTCAAAGGTCCGCCATTCTCATAAGCATGGATTGTTTTATGCTCTGCACCGTGATACTGAAAAACCCGATATATGTCCTTCATCCGGGAAATACCAAATATATAAGCGAGAAAAATCCCCAGCCGGAGAAATCCCTCCAGAATATTCAACGAAAACGGACTATCCGTCAAAGTATGAAAATACTTCATCGCCGCCGTCGGGATCAAAACAAACAGCACTACGGCCAGACAGCCGGCAACTGCCATCGTCAGCCACAGTTCTTTATCTGAAAGCTGTTCATCTTCTTCCCCCGCCATTTGTGCCGAATAAGAAAGCGACTTCAGTCCGAGCACCAATGACTCAAAAAGTGATACAACCCCTCTGAGCATCGGTTTCTTAAAAATCGGATAGCGGTCAGCTAATGAATTAACCGGGCCTACTTCAACCGCAATATTTCCGGACGGCTCCCTGACTGCAGTAGCAACCTGTCCGTTCCCCCGCATCATGACGCCCTCAATAACCGCCTGTCCGCCAACCATCAAACATTTATCTGCCAATATCTATCCCTCCACCAAGTGTGGTGGCCGGCTCTGCCGAAACAGTGCCTGTACCGAAAAAATAAAAAGGGCAGAAGCCTGTATGCTCTGCCCCAAACTCTTACTTCTTGTAACGCTTGTTGAATTTCTCGATGCGACCGCCGGCAGCTACATCACGCTGACGACCCGTAAAGAACGGATGGCACTTCGAGCAAACATCAACATGGATTTCCTTCTTAGTGGAGCCAGTCGTAAATCTGTTACCGCAGCCGCAGATTATCGTGCACTCACCAAATTCCGGATGAATACCCTCTTTCATTCTATACACCTCACTTTTCCCCTTTTTCGGGATGATATACAAGCAATCTCTGCGAAAGCTTGGTTGACAGCCTCCCGTGTAGGGGAAAAAGCCAGTCACGCGTGGAAACAGACGGCAGCCCGTCCATTACTCCGCTATTCTATCACAGAAATATTTTCTATGCAAGAAATCTTTTGCTGAAACAAAAATATGTCTGCCGGAAATCTTAATAGTTACGGGCTACCTGCTGGAAATAATCCTGCGGATGATCGCATACCGGGCATACCTTTGGTGCCTTCGGGCTCTCGCAAACATAACCGCAGTTGAGGCACTGCCAAATGATCTTCTCATTCTTGGCAAAAACCTTATCCTGCTCTATATTAGCCAATAACAGTTTATAACGTTCTTCATGTTCTTTTTCGATCTTTGCTACAGCTTCAAAGAGAGCGGCAATTTTCGTAAAGCCTTCCTCACGGGCCGTCTTGGCAAAGCCGGGATACATGCTGGTCCACTCTTCATTTTCTCCGGCAGCTGCTGCCTTCAGATTTTCAGCTGTCGTTCCGATACCGTCATTTACCAATTTGAACCAAATCTTGGCATGCTCTTTTTCATTATCAGCAGTTTCGGCAAAAATATTGGAAATCTGCACAAAACCATCTTTTTTTGCTTTTGACGAAAAATACGTATACTTATTACGAGCCTGTGACTCGCCAGCAAAAGCCGCCCATAAATTTTTCTCTGTCTGTGATCCTTTCAATTCCATAATCATTATCCTCCTTTTAAGCAAAATAGCTTTGGGTCAAAATCTCTTTCAACCCAAAGCTATTATATCACTTTTCAGAATAATCGGCAATATCTCTAATGAAACCTTAATCCGCTTTTAATTTACATCCTCTTGACCGGTACGGGGCCACGGGAAAGTGCTATCTCGCCCGTTCTGGCTATTTCAATGATATCATACTCAGACAACACCTCAATAAGACCATCTATCTTTCCTTTATCACCAGTCAGTTCAATAACAAGATTCTCTTTTCCGACATCGACTATCTTTGCCCGGAAGATATTGGCAATATTGATGATATCGGCCCGGGAACGGCTCGTAGCCTTTACCTTGAGCATTACCAGTTCACGGGTTATCGATTCATGCTCTGACAGATTGACTATCTTGATAACATCGATCAATTTGGACAACTGATTGACAACCCGATCGAGTTCATTTTTTGACTCAACCGAAACTACAATGTTGATCCGTGTAATATCAGCATCTTCGGTATAGCCGGCGGAAATACTTTCAATATTGAAGGCGCGACGGCTGATAAGTCCGGAAACATGCGTCAAGACACCCGGTTTATTGTCAACCAGAACTGCTAATAAATATCTGTTCATTCGTCACTACCTCCCAAGATCATTTCATCAAGCCGTTTGCCACTTGGAATCATCGGCCATACATTAGCCTCTTCCGGGATCATTACATCGATAAGAACTGTTCCTTTTGTTTTCAATGCCTTCTTCAATGCCGGTTCCAGTTCCGCCGGTTTTTCTACCAGTTAAAACGTTCTATTTCAAAAGAACGGGTTTTGCTCGTGGGC
>CALCTX010000057.1 GCA_937907035.1 uncultured Selenomonadales bacterium | reverse complement strand
GAGTTCTACATCGACCGGCGTTTCGTGACGAAGGACGAGATGGTGACGATCCGGAAGATCGAGTCATGGCTCCGGAGCAAACTCCCCGGTTCGGCGAAAAGCTTCGCCGCCCGCACGAAGGACGAGACCGGCGCGCCGCGGAAGGTCCCGGTGTTCCGCGGCTTCGAGGACACGCGCTATCAGGCGCACGACGAGCTCATCGTGAAGATGACGGCGGACTTCAACGCGCACAAGGCCGAGTGGTGGTCGCGGACATCACGCCGGCGATGGTGAAGAGCCACATGATCGAGGAGTCCGGCGGCAACGGTCCGCGCTCGCGCGCGGCCTGGTCGGCGGATCCGCTGCAGGTCAACGTGCCGGGCGACTGGAGCGAGGAAAAGACGCTCCTCGGACTCAAGAAGCCCGCGAAGCGCAACGAGGGCGAGCTCGCCGCCAACGTCCGCGCGGCGATCATGTACCTCTCGCGCAAGGGCTTTGGCGTGTCCGGGCGTCCGGCGAAGGACCGCCCGACGGGCTTCTTCGACAGTTGGAATGACGCGCTCCGCCGCTACAACGGACGCCGCGACCGGACGGACACCGACCGCTACTACAGCGACGAATACGCGGACAAGATTCTCCGCCGCGCCGCCGATCCGGACCTTTTCGTCCCGATTGAAATCAAACTCGCCAGCACAAAGGGGGCACAGTAATGACGAAGAACGTTCTGCGGCTGTTGCTGCCAACACTTGCCTTTGCCGTTGGGGTTGCGCTCACGGGAACGGCGCAGTCCGTTGTCGAAGACACGACAACCCTGCGGAACGGGACGGCGCCCGGGGTCGTGCTGAAACACAACCATCATTACAAGATCAGCCAGGACGTCACCATTGACGCCAGCGACAGTCCCGGGCTGAGCGCTGTGCGCGTGCCCGTCGGCTCGGCCGTGATCATCGAAGTCGCAGAGAACCGCACGTTGACGGTCTTCGGCGGACCCGGGCAGGGTCAGATTCCAGACGCCGGCCGAGGTCCCTCTTCTGCCGGACATCTCGCGTCGGGCGGGGGAGTGGGTGGCCCGTTACGTCGGGCGGGCCAATCCGCACGGACGGAAGGTGGATTACTTTCACCTGTCGCATTACCACGAGGACCATGGCGGCGGCGAACGGTGGCATGGGCTATGGCGGACGTCCCGGTGAACGCGGTGTTTTTGCGAGCTCCCAGATCCTCGAGGACTCGGCGTTGCCGTGTCCTCGGGAAGACATCCCCGCGCCGGATACCCGGGAGGGCGTCTTTAGCGAAAGCTTCTGCACGAATGCCCTCGCCTACGGCCGCATCGGCACGGGTGGCTTCGGCGGTGCGGGCGGTTTCGGTTTTGACGGTTTTGACATTTCCGATATCTTTTCAAGCTTCTTCGGAGGCGGCAGCACCCGCCGTTCCAACGGCCCCATCCGGGGCGAGGACGTGAGGGTGCGTCTTGCCCTTTCCTTTGAGGAGGCTGTTTTCGGCTCGAAGAAAGAAGTCTCTTTCAACCGTGTGCAGAAATGCTCCGACTGCGGAGGCACCGGCGCACAGAAAGGCACCACCCCCAAGACATGCCCCGACTGCGGAGGCCGCGGCCAAGTAAAGGTGACACAGCGGACTCCCTTCGGCATGATGCAGTCCCAGGGCGCCTGCCCCAACTGCGGCGGTACCGGCAAGCTCATCCACAAGCTCTGCGAGTTCTTGTTTCATTCCATCCGCTCCTTACCACGGAGTAAACTGCAGACTGACATTCACAGTTCCCTGTCGTTCTTTCTTATCGCGCTCGATCCGATAACGGACAATAAATTGTGCACAATGCATATCATGGAACCAATAACAATCAACCTCTCGCAACCGATTAGCCCCCGTATCATAATACTGACCAAAAACCAACCGATCCCGCGGTGTGATCTTGACACTGAGACCATACTCCAATTTACGGGAATAGTCATTCAATCCGTAATTAAATACGGTATTCTGTGAATTGGTAGCTGAATAAGAATAACCAGTATATACTGTCACTGCCGGGCCAATATCTTTCATCAACAAACCACTGTAAGACCAACCTTTGCTGGTTGAGTGATCATAAGTTTCTTTTGTAACATCATAACCGGCAGAAAGATATAATCGGAAATTATCACAAAATGTGATCGGTGCATGAGACAAGGAAACACCATATTTATGATGAATACTCCGCTTGCCCCGGTCATACCAATGACCGATCTCATCATGCAACGAATAAGAAAAAGCCGATTTGCCAATCCGATTGCCATACGAATAAATAAATGACGGGTATTTTTTGATCCAATTATCATCACTGTCGCGATAATAACCATATTGAACCTCTAAACTATTGCCACCATTAGCCCAGCGTAACTCCGTATTAGACTTGAATTTCTGATGACTCATAAACAAAATGTACGCATCAAGAAAAACCTTATCTGTGATCGGTGTAGTAGTGTCTTGAGAAATCCACCACCCATCATCACTGTCATAACCAACCTTCGGCAACGTTACTTCCTCGGTTTTTCCACTTATATCGGCAACATAACGATCCTTATGGAAAACGAGCATCCCGCCAATATAAAAATCCACATCATGCAGGATCATAATATCATTCGGAAAAACTTCGACATATTCCGCTTCCCAACGATAATCAGGTTTTTTTGCCCCGCATTTTGTTGCCACACTCTCATAAAGCAATACCCGGTCCGGATAAAACTCTACTTTATGCGCTTTAATATAATGATTACCGGCTTTCCCGTTGGCTTCAAACATCTTGCCGGTCTTTTTTTCATAATTGTAATCAGTATGCCATCCCTTCAAACGGACTCTTGTCTGCATAGGAACCAATTGCATCAGATAAGCTTCATCTTCAATGTAGACATCTTTTGTCTTAAGATTGCCTTTAGCCTCATCAGCCAGTAAACGGCGGCCTTCCTCCTGAGTTACCTTCACATGTCCTTTGGCAAAAGCATCGCCGGTTTCCATATCATAAAAAATCTCGTCCCCTTCAAATGCCGCTGGTGATGGCTTATTGGGGTCAAGCGGTTTCTTTCGTTCAGCCCGCATCTTGGCAGATTCCTCTGCCAGTTTTTGTTCTTCTTCGTTTAAGGCATTCTGTCTGGCTGTACGTTTCTGATTCTCAAGATAGTCAAGCCGATTAATACCTGTTTCAGTTGATGATGACCTATATTCAGCCAAAGATATACTGTTTGGCAAAAGTGCTGCCGCCATAACCCCCAAACAAATACTACGCTTTAAATCTATTCGCATCTGCAAAACGACTCCCATCCGCAAAAATCGAGCTTATACCTCATATAATTTTACATCATACTGACTGCAAGTGCAAAAGGTTTTTCACCATTTATCTATATTTTTCGCCATTCATTTGCATTCTGTCAATCTTATTCAGACATAAAAAGAGAGCCCCGAAAGGCTCTCCTTTATCGTACAACACTTATCAGTATTAAGAAAATTAAACGCTGAACTTGTTGACCTCATTCTGAAGCTTCTGAGCCATATCTGCCAACGACTGGCTGGCCTGAACGATTTCCTGCATCGTTGCTGCCTGTTCCTCTGTCGATGCCGATACATTTTGTGCCTCATTTGCAACTTCAACACTTACACGCTGTACTTCTGTTACTGCCGAAACAATCGACTGACTGCTGTCCTTCGCATCGTTGATATTCTTCAGCGATGCCTCTACATGTGCATACAGATCAGAGATAAGCTGTTCTATATGAGCGAATGCTTCGCCTGCTTCACTGACAACCTGTGATCCTGCCTGTACTTCTTCGTTGCCCTTCTTTATTGCTACTACGGCTTCATTGGTATCATCCTGGATCGCTCCGATAAGTCCGGCTATGCTCGTTGCCGCTTCTCCGGATTGTTCTGCCAGCTTTCTTACTTCTTCCGCTACTACCGCAAATCCACGGCCGGCTTCTCCTGCACGCGCTGCTTCAATTGCCGCATTGAGTGCCAGCAAGTTTGTCTGTCCGGCGATATTGGAGATCGTCTCTACTATCTGTCCGATCTCATTTGACCGCTCGCCCAATGTCTCAACTACTTTTGCCGATGCGTTCATCTGGACTGCCATCCGCTTGATCTGGTCTACTGCATGTTCTACTGATTCACGTCCGGATGCTGCATTCTTCCGGCTGTCTTCTGCTACATTCTTCATGACCAGCGCACTCTCATTGAGTGACGACATCTTTGTGTCAAGATTTTCTGCCTGATTTGTTACTGCTTCTAATGCTGTTGACTGCTGATCTGCTCCTTCTGCCATCTTGCATACGCTCTCTGCTACCTGATGAACCGTTGTAGCCGTCTGGGATGCACTTGCTGTGAGCTCTTCGGAGGATGCTGCTACTTGTTCTGCCGAATGTGCGCACTGGATCATTACTTCATGCAGTGAGCCTTTCATCTGATTGGCACTGCTTGCTACTTCGGCGATCTCATCTCCGCTGTCAAGGTTGATATCTTCTGCTTTGAGGTTACCGGATGCAATTACTGCCAGCTGTGATTTAAGTGCCAGGAGCGGCTTTACAACTGCACCGACAACGAACCAGCCGATACTGCCAAGAACTACTATTACCACCAGAGCTGTAAAGCCCATGGTCTTCAGATAGCCATGCTGGAGTTCATCGATGTCTTTTGTCGGAATGCCCATGAACATCATACCGACTTTTTCGCCTTTGGCATTCTTGATAACATTGTATACGCTGAAATATCTGTTGCCTAAAACATCAGCATAACCATGGAAGTCTTTTCCGTCCGTCAAAACCTGCTTGATAACTGCTTCAGAAGCTTTCGTACCTGTTGCTCTGGTGCCGTCACCTTTGATGAAGGTGGTAGCGATACGGGTATCTCCGCAGAATATCGTAACATTGTTGCCGGTGATCTTGCCGAGTTTATCTACAAATGCGTTGTTCCCGTTGATCTGAACATCACCTTTGTAAAGCTTACCATCTATAACCGACCAATCGCCGGGATAAGTAAGGCTTGTGATCTCAAATGCTGACCGGATATCTGCATTTGCCTTGTCTGTGAGAGCTACCTCAAACCCGTTATTCGCGCTGCGATAGCCTAAATAGCACATGCACACACAGACAACCACCACGAAAAAGTTGAACCCGAATACCGATTTGTGTTGTAATTTCATAACTTCTCCCCCTCATTTCCCATAAACTCAAAGGATTGCCCTACTTTATTGTCAGAAACCTTTTCATCAAGCCTTTTTCGGTTTGTACCCTATCAACCGTAAGAAAAGCTCATTTTCCGGCAACTCAACCCCGGCTTTATTATAATAATAAATCATCGATACCGTTGCCCGGAATAAATCCCACATCATCTCCATCACATCACCTGCAGGGAAATCGCCCGCTTCCTGAGCTTTTTCGATTGCTGCATAAACCGGACTCAATTTGAAACGCGCTTCCACTCCCTTCGCAATTATCTCCGGAAAATCAATAACATGGGTCAACATATAAAGCAACTGAAAATGTGTCGGCTGCTCTTTATAGATATTTTTCCACGCATCAATTACTTTATATAATATCTCCGGTACTGTATCAGCATCCGTATCCGGAGAAAAACAATCTGAATCCACCAATGATGTCGTCGTCATAAACAATCGTTCTTTATTGCCGAAATTCTGGGAAACCAACCCTTGTGACACTCCGGCTCGTGCTGCAATATTTGCCACTCGCGCCCTGGCAAATCCTTTTTCAGCAAACTCTGTTACCGCCGCTTCAATGATCGCTTTATCTGTTGCTTTTCGACGTTCTTTTTTTGTAAGTTTTACTGGCATATCCGTTCCTCCCGTTTTGCAATTAGCTTAATAAATTATTAATAGTAGATATAATAATTTTTAAGTCATTAATAGATTTATTATTAATATTATAATATCAAATATTTAGATAATTTGCAATCATGAAATGCCAAAAAGTAATATAATTTTACTGATCATTTTTAACACTTTTGCCGATGGTAAAAAAATAGCCAATAAATAGTCTTATGTCAAACAATCATGATATGTAAAAAAAGAGCTTCCGGGTCTAAGCCCGGAATGACGAGGTAATATCACCTTAATGTGATCTCTCCTTTTAGTTATGGCTTTTAAAGGTCATCTCTTTTCAATACGCATCTCATCGAATTTTTCACCATTAAACAGATAACTTTCCACCAACAGATGATCTTCTTCATAAGTCAAAGTCAGATAATTGCCTTTTTCCGGTACCGGCGCTTTTACTTTATCGAGTTCATGATCAAGCCAAAATCCACTGTAAAAGATATTTCCGGCCACACCGGTAAGAAGATAGACCGGACCGCTTTTGTCAGAAGCAAAAGCCTTTAAATGTCCGCGGTTGCGATAGGTATGAAGATGTGCCGTAAGGACCAGATCAAAGCCCAATTCTTCCAAAATCGGAGCAAGATACATACCTGCTTCGCCAATTCCGGCCTGCCGCTCAGGCCGGTTTTTTATTGCGTATTTTAATACATCTTTATGAAACAACGCTACTTTCCAACGCTTATTTGTCCGGGAAATGTCATTACGCAGCCATTCTTTTTGATAATCGAGAATCCCTGCCCGAAATTCTTCCAATTCATCCCATTGAGTATTGAGAACAACAAAATGCACCTCTCCCCAATCAAATGAATAATAGCAACGGTCAAATTCCTTATTGCCATTTGCCGGCACGGCAAATTCTTTAATATATGCCTGAGGAAACCGGCACTGCCATTTTTTATCATAGGTTTCGTGGTTGCCCATCACCGGGGCAAATGGTATCTGCGCCGTCAGTACATTGACTGCTGACAGCCAGGCATCCCATTGAGTATGGTCTTCTCCATTATCGACCAGATCGCCCATGTTGATAAAAAAATCTGCATCCGGCTGCTGTTTTGCTGCCAGTTTTACATTGTTTTCCCAAACCGAATAATCGTTGCATTGTGAATCAGGAAATATCAGTGCCTTGAATTTGCCTTTGCCGGCTGTCCGTAAAAAATACCATTCCGAAGTTTCTTTTTGATTTCGCAATTGATATTCATAAACAGTATCTGCTTTCAATCCGTCAATATAAGCCGTATGCAGAAATAACTTTTGCCGGTCATCAGTATATGCTTCACTTTCTGCCGAAAAGCTCCGTTCCTGTATCGACCCTTTTTCCCGAACTGTCACCGTTGCCAGTTTTTGCTCATTTGCGGATTGCCACATTATCGTTCGTGATACCGATGGATCAGCCGTAATGATCTGCCGTACATACTCACTGTCCGGCAAGTCTTTCCCACCCAAAGTACGCACTGCTTTTTTTATGGGTAAATTTACCGAACAACCGCAAAAGAGCAGCGTACTCAATACGCCCGCTGACTGCAAAAATGTCCGTCGGGATATCATTTTACCGTTTCTCCTGCTCATAGTATCATCTCCCCAAACAAAAGACCTTGTGCTCTAACGCATATCAATCATTTTTACGCTCACTTTTCAATTTCCGCAACCGTAATTTATCTTCTGTTGACACCCGCCGCGATTCACAGCATTTTTGAATTGCTTTATTAAAAATCTTTCAGCTTTTAGTAAAAATTATAGTTTTTATTATGGAGCTTCCTATTATTTTAGGAGAAATCATTCAGTTAATAGCTCAAAGTTGGATAAATCCACCTTCTATTACATTGGTTTTTTGTATTGTTTTAGACTTAGTTTCAGCACTTATTATTGCTTTAATCTCTATGCTTATACAATTTTTATGGAATCTTTTAGGTATGGATTGTGTGGCTGTTTAATCTACAGAAGTTTTAGATAAAATTACTGAAATGCTTACAA
>CALCTX010000056.1 GCA_937907035.1 uncultured Selenomonadales bacterium | reverse complement strand
TAAGAACGCCCCTTTTTAAATAAACTAACTATGTTATTATATCATATGCTCCGAAAACCCGCAAATCATTGACCGATACATCCTTCTATCGCTTCTCTGACAATTTCAAGCGGAACGTCTTTTCGCATAACTGTATGACCAATTTTATCGATCAACACCCATTTGATCGTTCCGTTAACAGTCTTTTTATCATGGAACAAGTCCTCGATCATATTATCCACCTGACACCCTTCCGCCCTTAAAGGCAAATGGAAAGCTGAAATCAATGCCGTTATACGTTTTTGCACCGCAACATCGATCATCCCTAATTTTAAACTGATAGCAGTTGCTGCCTGAATACCGACTGCTACCGCCTCTCCATGATTATATCGCATATAATGGGTCTCTTTTTCAATGGTATGGCCAACGGTATGACCAAAATTTAGTATCGCACGCAGACCGTTTTCCTTTTCATCCTGACTCACAACTTCCGCTTTGATCTCACACGACCGTGCAATAACATGTTCAATTGTTTTATCATCCAAAGCCAATATTTTATCAACATTATCTTCCAAAAAGCGGAAAAAGTCTTCATCATAAATTATGCCATATTTAACGATCTCACCCAGTCCGGTATAAATCTCCCGTTTGGGCAATGTCTTTAAGAAATTTAAATTGATAAACACAGCTTCCGGCTGATAAAACGCGCCGATAAGATTTTTCCCCAACCGATGATTAACCGCAACCTTACCGCCAACACTGGAATCGACTTGTGCCAATAAACTGGTCGGAATCTGCAGAAACGGAACCCCACGCATATAGGTTGCAGCTATAAAACCCGTCAGATCTCCAACAACTCCGCCGCCTAAAGCAATTATCAAAGAACGGCGATCTAATCCGTTTTCAATAGCCAAGGTAAAAATCTCATCAGCACATTTCAATGTCTTTGACATTTCCCCAGCCTTAATAAGATGTAACAACGGAGTTAATCCCGCTTCCTTAATAATATCTTTGATCGTCTTACCATACAACTTACCGACATTGGAATCGGAAACGATCAAAGCTTTGCTTGAATATGCCCCGTTTTTGATAAATGCTTTCAATTCGTCAAGAACATCTGTATCTATCAAAATATCATAATCAGCGGTTACCGGACGAACCTCAACCTTTCGCATGAATATAGCCTTCTCTCTTTAATATCCCGATTATTTCTTCCGCAACTTCAAGTGGAGACACGTCTCCTGTATTTACCGTAAAATCAGCTTGTGCATATAAAGGCTGCCGTTCTGAAAGCAATTTTTCAATAGCCAGCCGTCTGTCTCCTTGATCTTCTTTATCCAATACAGGCCGTTCTCCGCGGTTAGCGGTTCGCAACAAAATATGTTCAATATCGGCTGTCAGACAAACAACAACCCCATTTTCCCGTAATATCGCCATATTTTCAGCCCGCTTAACAACGCCGCCGCCAGTTGCAATAACCTGATGTCCCCGTGCCGAAACGTCTTTTATCATCGCAGTTTCCAAATCACGAAAATACTCTTCACCGTTTTCAGCAAAAATATCACTTATCTTTTTCTGATACTTATCTTCAATAAGCTTATCAGTATCAACGAAACGGCATCCAAGCCGGCAGGCCAGTCTCTTGCCAGTGCTCGTTTTTCCCGTCCCCATAAAACCTGTCAAAACAACATTTTTCATTATCATTCACCAGCAATCCGGTCTGCATAATTCCGCATTGCAGCCAAAACATCAACCAATGCATCACTGCCAAACTTCTCTGTTACTGCCTGCGCTATAACAAAGGCTGTCATTGCCTCTCCCACTACCGAAGCCGCTGAAACAGCACACACATCACTCCGTTCCTTCGAAGCCAATACCGCCTCTTTCGTCGCTATATCCACTGTTCTTAACGGCTTCATCAAGGTTGGTATCGGTTTCATTACTGCCCGGACGATCACATCTTCTCCATTCGTCATACCGCCTTCCAACCCGCCGGCATTATTGGTTTCACGCCACACTTTATCTCCATCAAAAAACATTTCATCATGAGCCAAGCTTCCCGGAAGATCCGCATATTCAAAACCAGCTCCGATTTCAACGCCCTTTATGGCCTGAATCGACATCATCGCACCTGCCAAACGGGCATCGAGCCGCTTGTCCCATTGAATATGACTGCCCAAGCCCAATGGCGCTCCCTTGACAATTATCTCAAAAATTCCGCCAAGCGTGTCACCTTCCTCTTTTGCCTGACAAATTCTCTGTTTCATTGCCTCTTCTGCGTCCCGATCATAACAGTTAAGCTCCGAATCACGCTTAAAAAGCCGTTCTTCCTCAATATTTTCCCGTTCAACCGGAATTCCTCCGATATTAACTACCTGAGAAACTATCTGTATCCCGCATGCTTTTAAAAATTGTTTGCATATTGCACCGATCGCTACCCGCATAGCAGTTTCCCGGGCACTGGCCCGACGATCATATTTATGGATACCAACCAGATCAGCATGTCCCGGACGGGCAGCTGTAACCTTATCTCCAAACGGTTCGCCAAACTGCGACATTTTTTCTGTCCAGTTAGCCCAATCGCGATTGGTTACCCGCAAAGTTATCGGACTGCCTAATGTCTCGCCAAAACGAACGCCGGATAAGATTTCCATCTTATCTGTCTCTATCTTCATCCGTCCTCCTCGCCCATAACCTTGCTGCCGGCGGGACATATCTGTATTCATCTCTTCCAGATTCAGCTTTACCCCAGCCGGAATACCTTCAATAATTGCTGTAAGTGCCGGTCCATGTGATTCACCGGCAGTCAAAAAACGTAATTCTGCCATATTGCACCTCAAATTGTCTTATATATCAATTGCCTAACTGAATAATCGAATAACACTCCGGATGAATTCCTACCTGCGAACTAAGCCGGATATCAATAGCCATTTCTTTGGCTAACCCTTCTAATATCCCCGATTCATAAATTGCCTCTGCTACTTTTTCATGTACTTCAACTTCATACCCAAAAGCCGCATGCGATTTAGCTTCAATCCGCCTGATATCGCGGCTTATCTTGATCGCCACAGTTTCCGGTGATTCAATACGGCCCCGGCCTTGACAACATGGGCATTCACTATAAATTATACTTTCCAGATTCTGCCGCGATTTTTTACGAGTGATCTCTACCAAACCCAATGATGTGATATCGACAATGTTTGTCTTAGTACGGTCATGCTTTACATTTTCCCGTAAAAATGACAGCAACGATTCTTTTCGCTCCTCATTGTCCATATCGATAAAATCAACAACGATGATCCCACCGATATCCCTCAACCGAAGCTGCTTCAAAATCTCAGCCGCAGCCTCCATATTGATGCGATATACTGTCTCAGCCAAATTAGAACGACCGATATATTTTCCGGTATTGACATCTATTACCGTCAACGCCTCCGTACGGTCTATAACAATAAATCCGCCAGACTTCAGTTCTACTTCGCGGGCTCCAAGCTTTTCGATCTCTTCGTCTATATGAAACTCTTTAAACAGCGGAAGCCGTCCTTCATACAGTTCCACCCGGTCCCGATATTCCGGCAGGATATAATCCAATAATTCCGTAACTCGCTGATATACCTTACCGTTATCAACGATCATACGGTCAACATCATCTGTTAAATAATCTCTGACTACGCGAATTATCAAATCCGCATCCCGATAAAGGAGCATCGGGGCCGCAACTGTTTTATTCTTAGCCAGAATCGATTCCCAAAGCCGGACCAGACAACGGACGTCCTCTTCCAACACTTCCCGGCTTTTTCCCACTGCTACTGTGCGAATGATCAGGCCCATACCTTCCGGGCAGATCGCTTCGGCAATTTCCTTTAAACGACTTCTTTCTGTTTCATCAGTAATCCGTCGTGACATCCCGATATATGCTGCCGTTGGCATAAGAACAACATTTCGCCCCGGCAATGACAAATGTGTCGTTGCCCTTGGCCCTTTAGTTCCAATAGCGTCCTTTACTATCTGGACCGGCAATCGTTGCCCGATATGTACTTTTTCTTGCTCTACCAGCTTGTCCTGCTCACCATTTACAACGCCATTGCCAATATACATAAAAGCATTTTTCTTCGCACCAATATCGACAAAAGCTGCTTGCATTCCGGGCAAAACATTCTGTATCTGGCCCTTATAGATATTGCCAACCAAATGCGAATGCGTTTCCCGCTCAACTTCAACTGCCAGCAGTTCACCATCAGCAACTATCGCTACCCGGGTTTCTTCCGGAACAGTGCTGACCAAAATAGTTTTCACAATAAACCCTCTCCAACTCAATCAAGTTCTATCAATGGTTTACCTTGTCCATATAATTTTTCCCGGGAAATAAGCGCTGCTGCCGCATCAATCGGGAAGCCAAACTGCTCCTGCAAAATCTTCAGCACTTCCCCCGGCTTAATACTGCCGGTCGGAGTCACAATTATCTGCATCATAATATTTGCAGTTTGTTCTTTAATATCCAAAACCAGCTTACGTTTCAAATATTGTTTTACCTCAATTTCCCGAGTCTTTTTTGGGGTTATCCGCTTATATATTATTTCCTCAGCTTCATTAAAAGATGTTACTGCTTTGACAGCTGCTTCTTTCTCCCCAAGCAAAGGAACCGTGATCTGATAAAACGCCAGATCAGCCTCTGACATCAATGCCTTAGCTTTTCCCGCCAGTAAACGAAGTCGCTTTAATCTGACTCCTCCCGGCAAACTTTGTGACAATCTGGCTTCCACCTCTTCAACTGCCAACTCTTCTTTTAATTCAAAATCCATATATTCAGCTTCACTGATCACCCCAACCGCCAGTGCGGAAGCAAACGCCAGCTTCATGTGGGGATTAAATCCTTCGGAATAAGCAGCCGGGAGCTTTGCCCGGCAAATTGCCCGCTCTATAAGAGCTGCATAATCAAGATGGGAAATATATCTTACCTCTTCATCTTTAGTTATTTCCGCACGATATTTAAACATTTTCCTGCCTCCAATCAACGACCTTAACATCAAGATTCGGGCAGATACCACAAGCATTGCAATAACTCCGGCGACAATCTCCGGTAAGTTCGCCTCTCAAAGCCTTGCTGTTTTCCCGCAACAAAAATTCCCGACTTACCCCCGGAGTAGTATGTTCCCAAGGTAACGGCTCATTCAGATCGCGGGTACGTTCATTATAAAATGCAGCCTCAATCCCTGTACGCTCAAAAGCATTTTTCCAATGTTCTTCAGAAAAAAGATCTGTCCAGCCATCAAACTTGGCTCCGTCCTTCCAAGCCTCATAAAGGAATTTTGATAACCGGCGATCGCCACGCGCCAATACGCCTTCCAAAAGACTTACGTGCGCATCATGATAGTTATAGGTAACAGCCCTGTCATGAATATGCTCTTTTAATAACTGCTGCTTACGGGAAAACTCAGCCAATGAATTTTGTCCAAACCACTGAAACGGTGTAAATGGCTTAGGAACAAAACAAGACACACTGACTGTCACTTTTACATCATTGCGGTGACGGATTTCCCGGTACAGATCAGCAACTTTTTTAGCTAATGTGGCAATTCCTATCACATCTTCATCGGTTTCTGTCGGCAAACCCATCATAAAGTAAAGCTTTACCGTTTTCCAGCCTTGACGGAAAGCCGCTCCGACTGCCTCTAAAAGATTTTCTTCAGTAACTCCTTTATTTATAACATCCCGCAACCGTTGCGTCCCCGCTTCCGGTGCAAATGTCAGTCCGCTCTTTCTTACTTGCTGCAGCTTATGCGCCAGCTCAATGGAAAAACTGTCAATTCGCAAAGAAGGTAACGAAAAGCTGACCTTCTCATTTCGAAAATCATACAACAAGTCATCCACTAACTCACCCAGCTCAGAATAGTCAGCCGAACTCAATGACGTTAATGACATCTCATCATAACCGGTCGAATCTATCAGCTGACGCCCTAACCCTCGTAAAGTACTCCGTTTTTTCTCCCGCACCGGTCGATATGCAATACCGGCCTGACAAAACCGGCACCCCCGTGTACAACCGCGGAAAAGTTCCAACATCACACGATTATGAACAATATCGATAAACGGAACAACCGGCTTTGACATTGCATAAGCCGCATCGAAATCCTTCATAACCCTCTTATATATAATCGGACGAGCAACTTCCTTTAACGGTACTATCTTTTTAAACAGCCCGTCTTCTCCGTATTCTGCCTCGTAAAATGACGGAACATAAATTCCATCAAGCAAAGCAGCTCGCTCCAAAAATCCTGTCCTGCCGCCAGGACGGCCGGCATTCTTCCATTCAATAAATGCATCGGCAACCTCAACAATAATATCCTCACCTTCGCCGATAATAAAAAAATCAAAGAAATCAGCAACCGGCTCGGTATTATATACGCATGGACCGCCACCAACGACAAACGGAGCATCTTCTTCCCTGTCTCCGGCCCAAATCGGTATTCCGGCCAAATCAAGCATATTAAGAACATTGGTATAGCTTAATTCATATTGAAGGGTGAAGCCTATCATATCAAAATCTTTAATATAATCGCCAGATTCAAGTGCAAAAAGTGGAACATTGTTTTTACGCATTTGCTCTTCCATATCATTATCAGGAGCAAATACACGCTCGCACCAAGAATCCTCGCGCGCATTAACAAGTCCATAAAGAATTTTCATTCCTAAATGGCTCATTCCTATTTCATATGTATCAGGAAAGCAAAAGGCATATCTTATATCAACCTTGTTAGCATCCTTAACAACGCTATTTAGCTCGCCACCAACATATCTTGCTGGCTTTTGAACATATTGAAGAATTTTTTCAACCTCTTTTTTAATCATACAAACCTCAATCAAAAGTATTATTAATTGAATAAACTATTATATAAATCACAATCAACAAAAGTGAAATGTTT
>CALCTX010000055.1 GCA_937907035.1 uncultured Selenomonadales bacterium | reverse complement strand
CTTTCTTCATACCAAGTGCAGTTACAACTACTTCGTCGAGGTTAGTTGTACCGTCAGCCACTTGTACGTTTACTGTTGAGCCAGTAACTGTAACTTCAGTTGGCTTAGAGCCAATGTAAGTTACTACCAATGTGCTGCCAGGAGCAGCCTTGATTGAGAACTTGCCATCCACGTCGGAAGCAGTACCCACTTTTGTACCTTTTACCATAACAGTAGCGCCGATCAATGGTTCACCATTGGCGTCGGTTACAGTACCAGTTACTTTACCATTGCTTTGCGCCATAGCAGTAAAGCCACTTTGGTTTTGACCAGAAGTCAAAGCCACAGGAGCGCCACATGCTATCATAAGCGAAGCCAGCAATACGAATTGTCTCTTCATACGCATTCGTTTTAGTTAGTAATGTGTTAATTAATAATAATAGTATTGTTAATAAATCTCGTAAATTATCTCTGTGTTCAAAAGCTTAGAATTTTGAATTTGCAAATTTTTAAAGGGATGTCGTGATAAGCGGCATCCCTTTTTGCTGGTTAAGTTTAAGAAAAAACTTGCCAGCCGTTTTTGTTTATGTTTTAATGTGTTTTATACTATATAATATTTATGAACAGGTGATTGTTTTGAGTAATTTGGAAGTAGGGATCGTTGGTTTGCCAAATGTTGGCAAAAGCACATTGTTTAATGCTATCACAAAGGCCGGTGCGGAAGCGGCGAATTATCCGTTCTGTACGATCGAGCCGAATGTAGGTGTGGTTGATGTACCGGATCCGCGGTTGCAGGTGCTGCATGAGATGTATGATTCTAAAAAGACGACTCCGGCAGCAGTAAGATTTGTTGATATTGCAGGGCTGGTCAAAGGTGCAGCTCAAGGTGAGGGCCTTGGCAATAAGTTTTTGGAGCATATCCGGCAGGTTGATGCTATTGCTCATGTAGTCCGTTGCTTTGAGGATTCGGATATAACTCATGTTGAAGGGTCAATCGACCCGATACGTGATATCGGGATCATAACCACCGAGTTATGTCTGGCGGATCTGGAGGTTTTGGAAAAGCGATTGCTCAAGCTGACTAAGATCATGAAGAGCGGCAGCAAAGAGGCAAAGGCAGAAGAAGCTGTTTTACAACGGATAAAGGCTGTTTTGGAAGATGCCCGGCCGGCTCGCAAGGCAGGTTTGAGTGAAGAAGATCTCGATTTGATAAAGGAACTGAATTTGCTGACTATGAAACCGGTTCTCTATGTTGCTAACGTTGCTGAGGATGAAGTGGCAACCGCCGATACAGAAAATGCGTATGTTCAGCAGGTAAAGAAATTTGCGGCGGAAGAAGGCGCTGAAGTTACGGCGATATCCGCCAGGGTAGAATCGGAGATTGCTGAACTGGATGCGGAAGAAGCTAAGGAATTTTTAGCGGATCTGGGCGTTGCCGAATCCGGACTGGATAAGCTCATTAAAGCAGCTTTTGAGTTGCTGGGATTGATGACATTCCTTACTGCCGGACCGGATGAATGCCGGGCTTGGACGATTGTCAAAGGAACGACTGCACCGAAAGCTGCCGGAAAGATCCATTCTGATATTGAGCGGGGCTTTATCCGGGCTGAGATCGTGAGCTATGACGATCTGGTAGCTGCGGGGTCAACGAATGCGGCAAGGGAAAAAGGACAGGTTCGCCTTGAAGGTAAGGATTATATCATGCAGGATGGCGATGTGACATATTTCCGTTTTAATGTGTAATTGTTATTTGCTGAGATATATCAACGGCTGGAGGTTGTTGCCATGAAGGAACTGAAAGAACGGATACTTAAGGAAGGAATCTGTTTGCCGGGAGATGTACTGAAGGTGGATGCTTTTATCAACCATCAGATTGACCCGTTGTTAACACAGTTGATGGGAAAAGAATTTTGCCGGATTTTTGCTGATGCGAAAATTGATAAGATCGTTACGATAGAAGCATCCGGTATTGCCATGGCTTTTGCTGCAGCATGTGAACTGAATGTGCCGTTGGTGTTTGCCCGCAAGAAAAAATCGGTATTGTTACAAGAGGCTGCTTATACGGCGAAAATACAATCTTTTACCCAAAAGGAAGAAAAGGAAGTTACAATACTCAGGAAGTTTTTAAAACAGGGCGAGAAAGTACTGATAATTGATGATTTCCTGGCAGATGGCAATGCGGCACTTGGGCTGTGTGATATTGTTGAGCAGGCCGGGTGTAAAGTCGTTGGGATAGGTATAGCCATTGAAAAATCATTTATGCCGGGGGCGGACCGGATAAAAGCGGCGGGTTATCGGCTGGAATCTTTGGCAAGGGTAAAGTCGCTTGATGACTGTAAAATAACATTTATGGAGGATTAAGCCAAATGGCAGACAGAGGAGCATGGGCTGAAATAGATTTAGCCGTTTTGGAACAAAATATTCGGGAAATAAAGGGCTGCGTGAAAAACGGAGCCCGTTTTTGCGCTGTCGTAAAGGCAGATGCCTATGGGCATGGTGCAATTGCAACAGCGCGAAAGGCCGTTGAGATGGGAGCAGATTATCTGGCGGTAGCCGTAACTGCAGAAGCAACCGAGTTGCGGCGGGCAGGATTTACGGTCCCAATCCTTATTCTCGGCGGGATACAGGCAGATGAAGCGGATATCATTGTTGATAATGATATTACACAAGCAGTGTTTACAATGGAAACGGCTGAGGCATTGAGTGCAGCAGCAGTACGGCGGAATAAAACGGTCCGGGTTCATATGGCAGTTGATACCGGGATGGGACGTATCGGAGTACGTCCGGATGAAGCCGGTATGTTTGCAGCTGAAGTAAGTGCTTTGCCAAATGTTGAACTTGAAGGAATGTTTTCTCATTTTGCATTGTCTGATGCTAAGGATAAGAGCTATGCACAGGAGCAATTTTCCCGGTTTAAGACAGCAATGGAAAGCGTTGAAGCAGCCGGGATCAAATTAAAGATACGGCACATTGCCAATTCAGCGGCTATTTTGGAAATGCCGGAGACACATCTTGATATGGTACGGGCAGGTGTTATTCTTTATGGCCTGTGGCCGTCTGATGAAGTGAAGCATGTGATAGATTTAAAACCGGTTATGAGCGTAAAAGCACGGATTACGTTGGTTAAGAATCTTCATAAGGGTGAAA
>CALCTX010000054.1 GCA_937907035.1 uncultured Selenomonadales bacterium | reverse complement strand
ATTGATAATCAGGACGATATCGAATTAGTTAGTAATGCTTTCTCCAATGCTGGAAGCATATATATTGCTGATGGACATCACAGAGCAGCTTCTGCAGTCCGTGTTTCTTTAATGAAGAGAGAAGAGAACAAGGAAAATACAGGAGATGAAGAGTACAACTACTTCCTTTCAGTATTATTCCCTGCAGACCAGCTCAAGATCATGGACTATAACCGTGTTATCAAGGACTTAAATGGTCTGACAGCTGAGCAGGTACTTGATGAATTCACAACTGATGATTACAATTATTTCTGGAGAGAATATATTGAGTGGGTTGTAGACGAGCATGAAACCAACCCAAACTGATAATGCCTTATTATCATGATGCAAATGATGATAATAAGGTTTTTTTTGAAATAAAAACCGCAAATATGAAAACAGTGGCAGATTACTGCGGCTGTTCGTTGATGGAAGTCTCTGATATGGATGTTTTTACATATTGGGGACTTCTTCATGATGCGGTAACATGGAATTGTTCAAAAACAGAATCAGGACGGAAATATCTTGAAAATGCGTATAATTCGATTCAGACAGTACCCGACAGAAATGCATTAAAACAATACTCAGGCGGTGATATAAGTGGCTAAGTTAATCAAAGGACTTACAATTCAGATTGGTGCAGAAACTACCAAGCTTGACAAGGCTCTGAAGGATTCAGAAGCCCGTACACGCTCAGCTTGTTCAGAGCTTAGACAAATCAATAATATACTGAAAACAAATGGTGATTCTGCTGAAATGTGGAGGCAGAAGCAGACTGTTCTTACTCAGGCTCTTGAAGCGAGCAGAGACAAGCTGAAAGTACTGCATACGCCGGGACATTCGGACGGCGGGATATGTCTCGTAACAGACGGGCTCGTTTTCAGCGGGGATACTTTGTTTGCAGAATCTATTGGCCGCTGCGATTTCCCGGGTGGTTCCGAAGTTACGCTCATCAGAGCGATAAAAGATAAACTGATGCCGTTGCCGGACGATACAAAAGTCCTTCCGGGGCATGGCCCGGGAACAACAATCGGTTGGGAACGCAAATGCAATCCATTTTTGCAGTTCTGATAAGTTTTCTTTGTATTCTGCTATGATTTTTGCTAAAATAATAGAATAGTTTTTTTCAGGGGATATGGTTGTGAAGTTTCGCAGTCTTTTTATTGATAGTGATCAGGAAGTGATCGTCAAGGTTGTCAAAGAGGTCTTAAATCTGTTTAAGATCGAGAATGATCCGGTTGATCCTGATGTTGCCAAGCTCTCGGTTTATTTGGAAAAGCAGCTGGCAGGAAAAGTTGTCAAATTGCAAACGGTTTTATTGGTCAGCGATCTGAATGGCGATCAGCACCGGTATTCATTTGCTGATATTGGCCGGGAAGATGAGTTGGAACGGGCTTCAGTGCATCGGTTGGTCAAGCTCAATCTTTACCATATTTTTCGGCAGTATTTTAATCTGCCGGCGGCACCATGGGGAATATTGCACGGTGTCAGACCGACTAAGATCGTTCATCGCTTTATAAATCGTGGTTTGAGCAGAGATGCGGTTATTGATCGTTTGACAGCTGATTATGAAGTCAGCCGGGAAAAAGCAACTTATATCACCGAACTTGCTTATCGGCAGTTGCCGTTTTTGGCAAAAAATGATGATAAGCTGATAAGTATATATGTAGGAATACCTTATTGTTTATCGCGCTGTTTGTATTGTTCTTTTCCGGCCTATGTATTGCCGAAGGAAAAGGAATTGGCTGTTTTTATGGCAGCATTCCGCAAAGATGTGCAGGCAGTAGTTGAGGCAGTAAGAAAATACGATTTCAAGATTCAAAGTATTTATGTCGGTGGCGGGACACCAACCAGTCTGCCTGATAAATATTTTGCAGAGATGCTCAATTTAGTGTATGCTTCATTTTATGGACCGGAAACGATTGAGTTTACGGTAGAAGCCGGAAGGCCGGACAGTATGTCGCCGCATAAGATACAAACACTTGTGGATTGCAAAGTTTCACGGGTCAGTGTTAATCCGCAGACAATGCAGGCACGGACACTGAAACGGATAGGCAGAAATCATACACCGGCGGATATCATAAAAATGTATCATGATCTGCGGGACGCGGGAATACCGCAGATAAATATGGACTTGATCATCGGACTTCCCGGCGAAACAGCGGTTGATGTCGCTGATACGATGCAGCAGCTGAAAGCGCTCAGACCTGATGATATAACGCTTCATTCTTTGGCACTCAAGCGTGGCTCGATATTAAAAATGCAGCTTGCAGATTATGAATTGCCGGGTGATGAAGAAGCAATAAAAATGTTTGATACTGCTATGCAGTATATTACCGATTGGGGCCTGAAACCATACTATCTTTATCGGCAGGGATACCAGATCGGGCAGCTTGAGAATGTCGGTTGCTGCCGTGAAGGTGCCGAGAGCATGTATAATATTCAGATCATGGAAGAACGACAGACGATTATCGGCGTCGGCGGTTCGGCAACGACTAAGGTAGTATTTCCTGAGACAAAACGTCTGAAGGCGGTCTTTACGCCGAAGGAATTATCGATATATTTGCGTGATACTGATGTGTATATTGAAAAGCGGGCCGCTTTGCTGGCTGACGCTTATGATGAATAGGGGGACAAATAGTTATGTTGACACAGGGGCCGCGCGGCACCGGTGACATTTTGCCTGACAAAGTCGGGCAATGGCTCTATATTGAGGGAAAGATACGCGATATTTGCCGGCGTTTTGGCTATCGCGAGATCCGGACACCGATATTTGAGCACACCGAGTTGTTTCAGCGGGGGATTGGCGATACAACTGATGTAGTTGAAAAGGAAATGTATACTTTTACCGATCGTGGTGGCAGGAGCATTACATTGCGTCCGGAGAATACGGCCGCAGCCGTTCGTTCTTATTTACAGAACAAGCTTTATGCTGATAATGCTTTGACCAAGCTTTTCTATATCGGATCGATGTTCCGCTATGACCGGCCGCAAGCCGGACGTTATCGTGAATTTCATCAGTTCGGTATTGAGGCTCTGGGTGAAAGCAATCCGGCGGTTGATGCCGAGGTTATCATTTTGGCGGTCCGTTTCCTTGAATCATTAGGATTGAAGGATTTGGAACTCAGCATAAATTCTGTTGGCTGTCCGACTTGCCGTAAGGCTTATCGTGATAAGTTACAGGACTTTTTCCGGGAAAAACTTTCCGGACTTTGCGATGATTGCCGGTCCCGTTATGACCGCAATCCGATGCGGATTCTGGATTGCAAGAATGAAAAATGTCAGGAGCTTTCTGTTGGCGCTCCGGAAATAGCTGATTGTCTCTGTGATGAATGCCGGGAGCATTTTGAACAGGTCAAAGCAAACCTTACCGCCGCAGGTATCAAATATAAACTTGATCCGCGGTTGGTTCGCGGTCTTGATTATTATACGAAGACGGCTTTTGAAGTGAAGTATCCGCCGCTTGGTGCGCAAAGCGCGGTAGCCGGTGGTGGCCGGTATGACGGCCTTATTGAAGAGATCGGCGGAAATCCGACTCCGGCAGTTGGTTTTGCGACAGGTTTGGAGCGTGTACTGCTGGCGTTGGAGAAGCAAGATCTGCTTCAGGTACAGGAAGAAACTATTGATGCTTATGTTGTTGCGTTGGGCGATGAAGCACAGCTTGCAGCGTTTAAGCTTCTTAATGATATGCGGACTAATGGTTTGGCAGCCCAGATGGATTATGCCGGCCGCAGCATGAAGGCACAGATGAAACAAGCCAATAAATGCAATGCCCGCTTTGCTGTTATCATTGGCGAGGATGAACTGAAAGAAGAAGCAGTTGTTCTTCGTGATATGCGTGGCAGCGAACAAGAAAAGGTTAGTATGAAAGATATAATAAATAAGTTATGTTCTGAGGTGAAGAAGTAAATGGAAACATTGGAAGGAATGCAGAGAACAGATCATTGCGGTGAGCTGAGAAAAGCTGACGCAGGAAAGGAACTCGTAGTTTGCGGTTGGGTTTCCCGCCGTCGTGACCATGGCGGTTTGATATTTGTTGATCTGCGTGACCGGTCAGGTTATGTTCAGGTCGTTTATGATGAAGCGGCTATGGGCGAAGAGGCTTTTCATAAAGCCGAAACTCTTCGTTCGGAGTTTGTTATCGGTGTTCGCGGCAAGGTTCGCGAGCGTTCTGCTGATACGATAAACCCGAATATTCCTACCGGTGAGATTGAGATCGTCTGCACAGAATTGAGAATCCTCAACAAGGCAAAGACGCCACCGTTCTATATTCAGGATAACCTTGACGTAGATGAAATGCTGCGTCTGAAATATCGTTATCTTGATCTTCGCCGTCCGGAGATGCAGGCAAATATTATCCTGCGTCATAAGGTAACTAAGATCATGCGTGATTATTTTGACCGCAACGGTTTCCTTGAAATCGAGACACCGATGCTCTGCAAGAGTACACCTGAAGGCGCACGTGACTTTTTGGTGCCGAGCCGTTTGAATCCGGGAACATTCTATGCACTTCCGCAGTCACCGCAGATTTATAAACAGATCTTGATGTTGGCTGGATTTGAAAAGTATTTCCAGATCGTTCGTTGTTTCCGCGATGAGGATCTGCGTGCTGACCGCCAGCCGGAATTTACCCAGCTTGATATTGAAATGTCCTTTATTGATCAGGAATCTATTCTGACAATGATGGAAGGTATGGTGTCAGAGCTTTTTGATAAGGCAATTGGCGCCAAACTTGAAACACCGTTCCTTCGTATGACTTGGGATGATGCTATGGATCGTTTCGGTTCGGATAAACCGGATCTTCGGTTCGGTATGGAGCTTATCGATATTTCCGAGTTCGTCAAAGGCTCTGACTTTAAAGTATTTGAGTCAGTTCTCAACAATGGCGGACAGGTTAAGGTTATCAAAGTTGATGACTATGCCAATATTCCGCGCCGTGAACTTGACGGATTGGTTGAATTTGTTCAGGGCTATGGCGCAAAAGGCCTGGCTTGGATCCAGTATACTGAAGAAGGTATCAAATCTCCGTTTAAGAAATTCTATAGCGATGAGACTTTTGAAAAGATCAAACAGCATTGTAATGCCAAAACTGGCGATCTGCTTTTGGTTGTCGGCGACAAGCGTTTGGTTGTTGCTCAGGCTCTTGGCGCATTGCGTTTGGAGATGGGCCGCCGTCGCGGTCTTATTGATCCGGATAAGCTCTGCTTCCTCTGGGTTGTTGATTTCCCGATGTTTGAATACAGCGAAGAGGATAAACGCTGGAAGGCAATGCACCATCCGTTTACCGCTCCGATTGATGACGACATTCAGTATCTTAAGTCTGATCCGGGTCGGGTTAAGGCAAATGCCTACGATATGGTTCTCAATGGTGTTGAAATCGGTGGCGGCAGCTTGCGTATTTACAACAGTGAGCTGCAGGAACAGGTATTTGAGGCTGTTGGTCTTACTCCTGAACAAGCACATGACAAGTTCGGCTTTATGCTGGATGCCTTCAAATTTGGCGTACCGCCTCATGGCGGACTGGCATTTGGTCTCGACCGTCTTGTAATGCTTATGGCAAAACGGAAATCTATTCGTGATGTTATTGCATTCCCGAAGACACAGAGTGCATCTGATGTTATGAGCCAGGCACCGTCTGAAGTTGAAGAAAAGCAGTTGCGTGAGCTTTCAATCCGTACCAGTCTGGCTGCTAAAAAGAAATAATTATTTATGGGGCTGTCGCATTAAGATGATATTACCTCACGTCATTCCGGGCTCCGACCCGGAATCCCCTTATACATTGCCACTAACAAGGAGAGGCCGGATCAGGTCCGGCATGACGGCAGCTTAATGCGACAGCTTATTATTATAAGGAGTTAACTTTATGTTTGATAAAGTTGATATACTCGGGGTAAAAGTTGCTTCACTTACGATGAAAGAAGCTGTAAATACTGTTTTGGATTTTATCAGCCGTCGTGAGCCTGTAATAGTTGCGACCGCTAATGCCGAAATGATCATGAATGCAACCCGCGATCCGGAACTTAAAAAAGTTCTTGATACAGCGGCTTTGGTTGTTCCCGATGGAGCAGGAACAGTTTGGGCAGCTCATCATTTGGGTTATAAAATGCCGGAACGTGTTGCCGGTTATGATATGGTTCAGGAATTGTTAAGGATAGCTCCGCAAAAACAGCTGCGGATTTATTTCTTCGGTTCGGCGCCGGGCGTGGCAGAGAAAGCAAAGCGGAAAGCGGAGACTTTATATCCGGGGGTCAATATTGTCGGAGTTCGTAACGGATATTTTTCCGAAGCTGATGAGTCTGATATCGTTGCTGATATCAAAAAGGCTGAACCGGATATTTTGCTGGCAGCTTTGGGAGTACCAAAGCAGGAAAAATGGTTGCATAAGTACTATAAGGAGCTTAATGTTCCCGTTTCTATCGGTGTCGGCGGAACATTTGATGTTATGGCCGGGGTGATGAAACGGGCTCCGCTCTGGATGCAAAAAGCCAAAGTGGAATGGCTGTTCCGTGGCTTGTTGCAGCCTAAACGTGCCGGAAGATTATTGGCATTGCCGAAGTTTGTTATAAAGGTTCATTCGTCTAAAAAGTGATTCGTTTACGTTTGAAAAAACAGTAGACAAAGCAATTACGTAAGAATATAATTAGTTATATGTGTTTTTTGCATAATTAATAAATTTTTGATGTTATTTGCTGCGTTAGGGGGCAGAATTATGATCGTAAGGGAAGGGTATCCCTTTATTATCGTTGCTGCTGTTCTTGCTGTTTTTGTCGGTTTAGTGGGCAATCCCTTATGGGCGATTGCTCCTTTAGTGGTAATGCTTTATTTTGCGTATTTTTTCCGCAATCCGGAACGAAAAATCCCGGAAGGTGTTTCTACACTTGTATCACCGGCAGATGGCAAGGTTATGGACGTTGTTTCCATTGATTATGATGATTTTATAAAGGGGCCGGCGAAAAAAGTTGTTATTTTCCTGTCGGTGTTTGATGTTCATGTAAATCGCAGTCCGATGAAGGGTGTGATTACTTATCAGTCTTATTTCTGTGGCCGATTCAAGCCGGCATTTAAGGATTCGGTCGGTTTTGAAAATGAACGCCATATGATAGGTATTGAAAACGAAACTATGCGTATCACTGTGACTCAGATAGCCGGAATTCTTGCCCGGCGGATCGTTTCCTGGGTAACATTGGATGACTGTCTTGATAAAGGCGAATGTTATGGTCTTATCCGTTTTGGCTCCTGCACTGAAGTGGTTATGCCGGATTATGTTGATGTATTGGTACAAAAAGGAGATAAGGTAGTCGGCGGAGAAAGTATTATCGGGAGGATATCTAACTAAATGTCTAAATCACTTATTCCTAATGGTTTGACGTCATTGAATCTTGTTTTTGGTATGTGTTCGATATTGTCAACCTTGCATGGCAATTTATTTATGGGTTCGATATTTATTTTGACCGCTTTGGTAGCTGACGGACTTGACGGCCGGGCAGCTCGTTTCTTTGGCGTTTCCAGTGAGATCGGCAAGGAACTTGATTCGTTGTGTGATCTTGTTTCATTTGGCGCAGCACCGGGATTTTTGGCGTATGTATTTTGTTTAAATGCGTTTTCCCATTTTGGCTGGTTCGTAGCGATTTGTTTTGCACTTTGCGGTGCATGGCGTTTAGCAAGATTTAATGTCAACACGACGGTAGTACATGGTTTCTTTATGGGCTTGGCGATTCCGGCCGGTGGCTGTTTTATCGCTACCTCGACTTTGTTGATGTTAAAGCTCAATTTTGATCCGAAAACATTAGGCTTGATCTATCCGGTAATTATGCTCATTATTGCCTTCCTTATGGTCAGTGAGGTTCATTATCCTGACTTTAAAGGGAAGGGAGAAAAAATATTTGCGGCAGCGAAAATTATCGCTGTACTGATTTTTGCCGCAATACTGTTTGTTGGTAAAGATGCGATCTTGTTTGCGATTTTATTTGCTGTATTTTGCACGTATGCTTTGTTTGGAATTATCAATTCCTTGCTGACAAAGATTTCTGGGAACTGACAAAGCGTTTTGATCTGAAAAAGGAGTATTTGCTTCATGTTTCATCCGTTTGATATAGTAATGGTGCCGTTGCAGTGCATTTTGTTTTTCTGTTCGCTCTATTACTGTACGATTGGTTTCTTTGGGATGTTTCGTTTCAAGGAAAAAAAGATCCTTACACCGCAAAAGACATTTGCGGTGCTTGTTGCTGCCCACAATGAGGAAGCTGTTATCGGCCAGTTGATCGATAACCTCAATCAGCTCGAATATCCTAAAGAGCTGTATGATATTTTTGTAATTGCTGATAATTGTATTGACAAAACTGCTGAAGTTGCCCGTAAAGCCGGAGCAATCGTCTGTGAGAGATTTAATGATACAGACAAAGGCAAAGGTTTTGCGCTTGAGTGGATGTTTAAACGCCTTTTTGATATGGAGCGGGAGTATGATGCGGTAGCAGTATTCGATGCTGATAATCTTGTGCATCCGCGTTTCCTTTTGGAAATGAATAACCGCTTGTGCAAAGGGGACAAGATCATTCAGGGATATCTTGATTCCAAGAATCCGTATGACACTTGGATATCCGGAACATTTTCCATTGCTTTCTGGGTTATTGATCATGTCTGGCATCTGGCTAAAACGAATATCGGATTATCATCGGTTTTGGGCGGAACGGGAATGGTCATCACAACTGATGTGATCCGTCGTCATGGCTGGCGCGCAACCTGCCTGACAGAAGATATGGAATACACGATGATGTCTTTGGTTGAAGGTATAAAAACGACCTGGGCGCATGATGCGATCGTTTATGATGAAAAACCGCTTACGTTTATGCAGTCCTGGAACCAGCGCAAGCGTTGGGCTCAAGGACAGTTTGATGTAGCGCATCGCTTCATCCCTAAAATGTTTGTCGAAGGTATCAGACAGCGGGACATCAGAATCCTTGATGGTTGCTTGCATTTGTTGCAGCCGCATTTTTTGATGATCTCGACATTCTTCCTTATCATCAGTTATATTCAGGCTTTTGTGCCGGCATTTTATACCAGTATCTATACCTTGATGCCACAGCAGATTATTTCTTTTGTTGCGTTTGGTCAATATATTTTGCCGGTCATCATTTTGCTACGTATAAAAGTCAGATGGAAAGCCTGGTTTTATCTTCTTTTGTACCCGATTTTTATGTATTCGTGGATACCGATTGTCTTTTTGGGATTCATTCATCGCAATGAGCATGAATGGAATCACACAAAACATACAAGATCTATGAGCTACGATGAACTCATGGCTAAGAAAAATACCTGGTAAAAGAGGCATTATACTTGGACAATAGTCTGAAAGCAAAATTCCTGCGTTTGTTTGCCCGCATCGGTCGTGGTGTAAGACATAACGCAGGATTCATTTTCTTATTTTTTATATTGAATTATCTGACGATGGCCTGGTCACTGGCAGAAGAGGATAAATTTGAGGTAATGATTGGGTACGGATTTACCTTGTTTTTTTTCAGTCTGCTTCTGACTGCAGGTCTTTATCTGTTGCACCATGATCGCCTGCGGTCGGTATTGAAAATGCTGCTGATCATTATTTGTGCGATACCTTTCTTTGTCGAAGTATTTTCTATGTATAACTACAAAGCGCTTATTGGTATCGGCATTATCAATGCAATTCTTGAAACAAATTCCAAGGAAGCCGTTGAATTTATTCAAATGTATTTTGGCTTTAAAGAATATGCCGGAATCATTCTCTTAATTGTATTGTTGTATGTGGGCTGGAAAAAGCGCTGGCTGAATAAGATCAAAACCAGTTATCATCTTCAAAGCCGTATTTTGGCGATAGTGTTGCTGATAAGCATCTGTTATACATTCCGGATGCTGACCGTGTATATCGATTTTCTTTATGGCGATTTATTGCCGGTACAGCGGACTTTTAATTCTCTTTCGGTTTCCTATGAAAACATGAAGGCCTATAAAGAATTATCTTCACAGGTAGCGGTTGACGTCAAATTGACGTCAAATGACAGCAAGATAAAGAACGTTGTTTTTATTCTTGGTGAATCAATGAACCGCAATCATATGCAGTTATATGGTTATTATCTGCCGAATACGCCGTTTTTACAGGAACTGGCCGATAAAGGTGAAGTTTGCGTGTTCAGTGATATCGTCAGTCCGCATTCAACAACAGTGGCCGTTTTGACAAAACTGTTTACTTTTTCTGATTATGAATCCGAAAAACCGTGGTATAAATATAACAATCTTATAGACATAATGAATTCAGCCGGTTATCGTACCCATTGGCTGTCAAATCAGGAAAGCTCGGGAATATGGGGGAATGTTGCCCAGATTTACGCTAATCACAGCACAATGCATAAATTTACCCGTATTCGTGATTCATATGAAGATAAGGGATATCTTGATGAAGAACTGTTTCCGCTCTTGGAAGAAGCCCGACGGGATGATGGCAAGTCGGAAAAGAACTTTTATGTTCTGCATCTTATGGGCGGTCATGGTTTGTACTATAACCGGTATCCCTATATTTTCCATAAGTTCCGGGAAAATGATATCCAGCTTGAGCTTAATGAGCATGCAAAAGAAATCGTTGCTCAATATGACAATGCACTTTATTACAATGACTATATCGTTACAAAGATAATGGACCAGTTCCGTAATGATGAAGCACTGGTAATATATCTGCCGGATCATGGCGAAGCTGTGTATGATGAGCAGGGATTTGCCGGACATCTGGAAGAGAATCCAAGTCGGCACATGATGGAAATTCCAATGGTAATTTGGGCTTCAGATAAATTTAAAGCCAATTATCCGGAAAAATGGCAGGCAATTGCGCGGGCAGTTGACAGACCATATATGACAGATGATATGATTCATACGATTCTCGATCTGATTGACGTCAAAACCGAAGATTTTGACGCGTCAAGAAGTATTGTCAATGACAAATTTGACAGCAAGCGTAAACGGATTTTCAACGAACTTGATTATGACACGCAGATAAAAACCGGAAATATTCCGGAAGATAAAAAATAACCGCGATAATTCGCGGTTATTTTTTATATAGCTGATATCAAAGATGAGGTTTTAGGTATGGCATATTGTCAAACGTCAATTTGAGTTTTTGTTGCCAAATATATTAAATATGATAATATAAAATCAGATGGCTATAGATATCGGAGATGGTTCTGCTATTTTATAACAAAAGGAGTGTGCTTTTATGAAGAAGAAATTTATGGCGGGTTTAGTTTTAGGTTTTTCTATGGCAGCCAATCTGGCATATGCGGAAACAGCAACAGATTTTTTGCATAATAACGGTTGGCCGTTGGCTGCGATTTGCACGGGTTCTGATGTTATGATGATAGCGGATGCAACAACTGAAATCGAACAATTCAGAGAAGCCTTTTTGGCGTCTAAAATCTATGATGGTGAGCGTTTGGCGGAAGCTTCCGGTGTCGAGTTCAAATATAGTCCTGAGTTGGTAAAAAAACTGGATGAAGAGGTTTTCCACTATGCTTCCCATAAATATAATGTCGGCTATAACGAGGTCCATGGTGTAAAACATGATGATGGCAGTTTTGAAACTATAGGCGTGGTTATTGGAGATTCCAGCTACAGAATTGCCGGCTTGGAGGTAGGCCAAAAATTTATTCCGGAAGTTCTCAGGAAATTCAGCAATAATATGAATATGATCGGTTGGGAATCTAACCGTGAAATAAATGAGGGAACAACGAAGTGCAACTGGTATCTGCGGGGGAATGTTGACGGACAACAACGTCGTGTTGAAGGTTTTGGTATAAGGATTTCTAACGGATATATCAGCGAGATTCGTTATTGGCGTGTTCCTATTGATTAATTGTTTGTTTTTCGTGGCTTGGAGGTGGTGTGTGTGCTGAAATATATTGGTATAGCCTGCGCAGTGGTCTTTTTGGGCGGTGCTGTCTTTATGCTGTGCGGCTGTAAAGAAGGAAGAGCAAGCTCTGAAAGGAATGAATATACAGTCGGTAAAGATATAGCAATGTCAGAGATCAAGGATTTTTACTATACCATTGACAGACCGGTCAATCCGCCTGAATTTCAAAGATATAGGTTTACCAGTAAGGATGGAAAGCATTTCTTTTATCATGAAAAAAGAGAGGGAAATACCTGGCCTTTAGAAGAAAAGCATATTACCGTTTCCGGTACAGTGGAGCTTTCGGAGCAGCAATGGCAGGAATTTTTCAGCTATATTCAGGAGGGTAAGGTTACCTCGCGCAATGATAACCCGACTGAAGGGGGCGGCGGGCCTTGGACTTTCATTTACTGGGATAAGGACAGTGGCAAATATCAGGCTTTTAAATTTGCGAATACAGGCAAGAAACGAAGCTTTGAAAACTTTTGCTTAAGCCTGAAGCAGTAAGATTTTTGTCAAGCCGCAATAAGATTTTAAAAATGTTTAAGAACTTGCATTAAGCATTAAATTGTCAATGTCAAAATGACGTCAATTCTTTGTAGTTGACGTCATTTTTTCAGCGTCAATTTGACGTCAAATGATTATTCGGTTTATTATTCCTGAGGATTGCCTTTTGTGATATTTCTGTGGTAAAATTTATCGGTTTGGAATTTATCTATTAAACTGAAATATTTTCGATTAATTTTTTGAGGTGTTGAAGAATGAAAAATATGAAGAAACTGACCTGTCAGGTGCTGGCAGCCTGCGCATTGACTACCGGAATGATGCTGGTGAATGGAGAAACTGCCTATGCGGAGACGAGCAGTGGTCATACTGTAACTTTTGATGATAACGAAGGCGCAATAGGAGAACATACTAAACCTGTATATGGCGGCGAAGTTAATATTTCCACAGGCGAAGGTGAGGCGGATAATAATACCGTCAATATAACTACCACTGACGATAGCGACAAATTTACTGCTTCAATAGCGGGCGGTTTTGTTAATATTGGTAAGCAGTCAACGACTAATGTGGCGATTGCGAATGGGAATGCTGTAAACATCACCGCTACAGCCACGGCAGGAACTTTTCAGGGAGCAATATCGGGCGGTTATGTTGATACAAAAGGCGGTATGGCTCAGGCAGATAATAATATCGTAAAGATAGACTCAGGCATGTTCATAAGCCAAAGCAATTGCGATATTGCCGGTGGCTGGGCGCGCTCTATAGAAGGTTCTTCCTGCGTCGCTCAGGCAAATGGGAATACCGTAGTAGTCAAAAACATAAACATAACAGTTAAGCACAATGATACAGATTGGCTTCTTAACCGTAGTATATATGGCGGTTATGCAACCAGCTATACGGGTGGTACGGCAACAGCCAATAATAATTCCTTGACGATTTCCGGCGCTTCAACGAGCATTGAACTTATGCCACATGCTACTAATAGGGATAAAGGCTATAGCGCATCTGTTATTTATGCCGGCTGTGCGATTAACGGAAGCACTAATACGGCAAATAACAATACGCTGATCATTGACATCGAGACGGGCAACATCAACGGCTATAATGAACACGGCGTAGACCGAAGTAGTACAGAGATAGGCGGCGGCTTTGCCAGCAATGGAACAGCAACAGGGAACAAGGTAATTGTTCACAGCGGAACAATTGGCAGCGACGGCAAGAAAATAGATGTGTATGGTGGTAATGCAGGAAAGCTGGCGAAGGGAAACGAAGTAATAATTGCTCAAGAAGAAGGCAAAACAGTAACCATCACCGGCAATGTATCCGGCGGTTACGGTGAGGGAGACAACCCATCAGTAGAGGGAAATAGAGTAGTATTCTCCGCCGGAAATGTCAAGGGTATGGTCTCCGGTGGTAGCGGTATGGGAACAATAAAGGGAAATGAAGTACTCATCAATGGTAATGTAGTAGGTACTACAATCTACGGTGGCCTTGGAAAAACCGCTTCTCATTACACTGTAATAGATGGAAATAAGGTAATCATCACCGGGGGAACCGTTAAAGCAGATGTGTGCGGTGGCTATGTTGATGATGAGATTGGTACTGTTGCCAAGAATAATGCCGTAGTAATCGCAAACGGAACTGTTGATGGCAATGTGTTTGGCGGTGGTACCTGGGAGAGTAACTCTGAAGCAAATGTAGCTAATAATACGGTAACTTTAGGTGCGGCTAATGGTACAGGAACGGCTACTGTTAAGAAAAATGTGTATATTAATTTTTTTGCTACGAAATTTCCAGAAATAGCGACAGTTCCCAAAGCACTCTCCGGCGGTAATCTGAATGTCCACAATGTGGGCAACACTGTAACCGGCGATGTTAATGCCGAAGGGGCAAATATCAACTTCTATGTTAAGGATGGCGAGAATGATACATCAACCCCGCGACTTAAAGCGGCAACAACTCATCTTGACAATGCCAATATTAAGATTAATGTGAAGCAGCTGGGCACGATTGCTGAGAATACAGAGTATAACCTTTTTGGTGGCGATATAGATGGCACTCCATCCTCCGCTACCATCACTGATGACTTTATTGACAGTAAAACCAGCCTCGTCGATGGCAAGGTCGCTCTCAATCACGCCAACGATACCGCCAATGAAAATTCCAAGTCCCCTGTTGAAACTCAAATTGTGGGCGTAGCTCTCGTAAACGGCGTTATTGACATGATGGCAAATCAGGGGTTCTCTGAAGCGGCTGAAGCTATAAATAATAGTGGTGACGGCGGCAGGTCAATGTCTCCATACGCTACAGTCGGTGGCAGTGTAATGCGTCAGAATTCTGGTTCCTATGTAGAAATGAACACCTGGAATATAGGTGTCGGTTTTGCAAAGGAAGTAGCCAACAGCCGTGGCAAGCTCATGTTCGGGCCTATTTTTGAGTATGGCAAAGGAAGCTACGATTCCTATTTGGACAACGGTACTCACGGCTCCGGTGACAGCAGCTTCTGGGGTGTGGGCGCGATGATAAAGCAGGAGAATAAGGATGGCCTCTACTACGAAGGCTCCCTTCGGGCAGGTCGACTGAAGAATGACTACGAGAGCCGGTTATCCGGTGGTGCAAGCTATGACAACTCCGCTACTTTCTATGCTCTCCATGCCGGTGTAGGCAAAGTAGTGAAGTTAAACGAGGACGACACCTTGGACTATTACGGCAAGTTGTTCTATACGCATCAGAATGGCAGCAGTGCCACCCTCACATCCGGTCATATTTATGATTTCGATGCTATCAATTCCTTCCGCACCCATCTTGGTCTGCGGTATACTCACAAGATGAACAAGAATCAGGATGTGTACGCCGGTCTTGCCTGGCAGCATGAATTCGGCAGCACGGCCAATGCTACTTTCCACTCCGGCCCGTATTCCTTCTCTGCTCCTGCGCCAAGTGTCAAGGGGGAGACAGGTATCATCGAGCTTGGTATGAAGGTAAAACGCTCGAATGGCAAGTTCGAGAGCGATTTCGGCTTCATCGGCAGCATCGGCAAGCAGAGAGGCATGGGCTTCAATGCTAAGATCCAGTGGAATTTCTAATAAATTTAGCCAGTAAATAAAACAAGGAGCTGTCGCATGTTAATAAAAAGATGCCGGACTTGATCCGGCATCTTTTTTAGTGGCGCCACTATTGGGATTCCGGGTCGCAGTCCGGAATGACGAGAGGCAGTATCAGTTTAACATGCGACAGCTCCTTTTAAATTTAGATATAACTGTAATATGGTTCTTTCATTTCTTTGCGCGTTTTTGAAGCCGGCCAGAGCTGTTTGACGCTGTTTTCCCGCATGGCGGAAGCCAGGTGGTCATAGAGCATCGGATTGTCTTTTGAAAGCTTGGCAATCAGTTCCTTGGTCGTTTGCCGGGCGGTGTTGCCGTTGTAGGGGCAGGGAGATGGTACAGGCTTCAGACCCATATATTCTTGTGCTTCGATTATTTCTGTTTCACGCAGATAGACTAACGGGCGGATGACGGTAATCCCGGTACGGTCCAGATAGGTTTTTGGTGTGAAGGTTTGCAGCTGTCCGGAATACAGGAGGCTCATAAAAAAAGTTTCTACTGCGTCATCATGATGATGGGCATACGCTACTTTGTTACAGCCGTTTTCGACAGCAAAACCGTTTATTGCACCACGGCGTAAAAACGCACAAGTATAGCAAGGTTCTTTGCCATCCTGGTCGCGGATGGATTGGGCAATGTCAACGTCACGTACTTGATAGGGAATATTAAGCGATTGACAAAATACGTTCAGCTGATTGACGTCAAATTTATCACTGAACATCGGATTGACTGTCAGTGCCTGTAAAGTAAAAGATTTTTTCAGACGCTCACGCATGACAGCCAGCGCATAAGTAAGAAACAGGCTGTCTTTTCCGCCGGACAGGCCGATAAGTATATTGTCTCCGTCTTCAATGAGTTCAAATTCGACGATTGCCCGCAATATTTTGCTGAAATGAAGCTGTGGAATGTCAATTTTCATATAAACTCCGATTGTTTTTCATATTTTCTTTTACTGTACTATATTATTCAAAATTATACAAATTAGCTTCATAATCACGGCATTTTGTCGTATAATATTAATGTTAAAGATAGAATTTGATTTTTGGGAGGAAGTTTTCTGATGAATAACAAAAAACCTATCTATACGATTGGTCACCGTAATCCTGATACTGATTCAATTTGTTCGGCTATCAGCTATGCGGCGTTGAAAAATGCACTTGGCGAAAAAGATGTTATTGCGGCAAGAGCAGGTCAGATCAATGCAGAAACGAAATTTGCGTTAGATTATTTCAAAGCGGATGTACCGATGCTGTTACCGGATATTTATCCGCGAGTTAATGATATTATGCTGGAAAGTCAGATTGTCGTCAAGGAAACGGATAATCTCCGCCATCTCGGAGAAGTTATGCGGAAAAACGATCTGCGTTCGGTTCCGGTTACTGATGAAGCCGGCAAATTGTCCGGTATCATCACAGTTAGTGACCTGGCTAACCGTTATTTTCAGGAACTCAGTATGCAAAATTTGGCATTGGCCAATATTGCTTTGCGGGATATCGTTAAAGTAGTTGACGGTGAAGCAGTAGTCGAAGCGGATGAGAATGTCAAAGTCAAAGGTGCTGTGCGCATTGCCGCGGGCAGCAGCAAGACGATAAAAGATATAGTACAAGCCGGTGATGTGGTTTTGATCGGCGATCGTCAGGACGATGCAGTTCTTGATTGCCTGAAGCAGAATATTGCCTGTCTTATTGTTACCGGCAGCGGCCGCTTAAAGGCAAAAGCAATGGAACTGGCTGAGGAACTGAAAATTTTGGTCATTTCGACACCGTATGATACTTATTCGGCTGCCCGCCTTATCAATCAGTGTGTTCCGGTTGGACAGCTCATGCATAAAAATCCGATCACATTTAATCCGGAAATGTTGCTCAGTGATATTAAAGGGGTTTTGGCCGAAAACAAATTCCGTAATTATCCGGTTGCCGAAGATGGTAAGCTTGTTGGTATAGTATCCCGTGATCAGCTGCTTATCCCTGAGCCGGAAAGTCTTATTCTTGTCGATCATAATGAGCGCGGTCAGGCGGTTGAGGGTCTGGAAAATGCCA
>CALCTX010000053.1 GCA_937907035.1 uncultured Selenomonadales bacterium | reverse complement strand
TTTGGTTGATGGTCAAAAAATCGAAAAAGCGGGAACTATTGTAAAAGAAGATGCGATAATAAGAATAATAGGGGAAAAACTTCCTTATGTAAGTCGCGGCGGATTAAAATTAGAAAAAGCAATAAAAACCTTTAACCTTAGCCTGAAGGATTTAATTGTTACAGATGTTGGTGCGTCAACAGGCGGATTTACAGACTGTGCTTTGGAAAAAGGCTCTAAAAAAGGATATACTATTGACGTGGGCTATGGACAATTAGCTTGGTCTCTTCGTACCGACAATCGCGTAGTTAACCTTGAGCGTACAAATATAAAAAATGTTACACCGGATACACTGGGTGAAAAAGTTGACTTTGCAACAATTGATGTAGCTTTTATTTCACTTACAAAAGTATTAGCATCTGTAAAGTCTCTTTTGAAACCAGCCGGGGAAATTGTGGCATTAATTAAGCCGCAATTTGAAGCCGGACGTGAGAATATTGGGAAAAAGGGAGTTGTAAAAGATCCCCAAATTCATATTTCTGTAATTAAAAAAATAATTGATTTTTGTATTTCCATTAACATTTCTCCGTTAGCTTTGACATATTCTCCGATAAAAGGTCCTGAGGGAAATATAGAATATTTGGTTTTGTTGTCCTTAGATTTTAACAATACTGCGAATATTTTACCTGAGGATATTTTCAATGTTGTTACTGAAGCGCATACAGCTTTAAATTAATTGTATTTGGTATAGGAGTTTTTATGTTTACTTTAGCTGTTTTTCCAAATGTTGACAAAGAAAATGCTATTACCGTTGTAAAACGCATTGTAAACTTTTGTGAGAAAAAAAATCTAAACCTGGTTATACCATTAGATGAAGCTCTTTTTTTTGGTTGTGAAGAGTATGGCATTGAAAATATAGACAAAATAAATATAGATATGGGCTTAAGCGTAGGCGGCGATGGTACACTTTTAGGTGTTTGCAGACGTTTATTTTCGAAAAACATACCTGTATGCGGTATTAACATAGGTACATTTGGTTTCTTAGCAGATATAGAATTATCTGAACTGGAAAATAAACTGGAAAAAATATTAAATGGCCAATTTTATATTGAAGAAAGAATGATTTTATCAGGTTATGTAAAAAGCGGAGATGAAGGAGCACGTTTTTTAGGCAATGCTATAAATGATATCGTTGTAACGAAAGGTGGAGTAGCCCGTATGCTTCACCTCGGTTTAAGTATTGATAATAGAATGGTAATGGATTATAAAGCTGACGGTCTTATAGTGTCAACGGCTACTGGCTCAACAGCGTATTCCTTGTCAGCCGGAGGCCCTATTATTAACCCTAAATTGAAGGTCCTGCTTCTAACACCTATTTGTCCACACACCTTTAATGCCAGGCCAATGGTAATAGATGAAAAAGACGAGGTGACGGTTCATATTGCAGCTATGCATCAGGATATAATTGTATCCTTTGATGGTCAAGAAAGTTTTCAATTGTTGCCAGGTGATGACATTATTGTAAAAACTTCAGCCTTACCAGCAAAAATTGTAAAATTTGACGATAAAAATTATTATCAAATCATAAGAACAAAGTTATTATATAATTCATAATTTCAAATGAGGTGACGCAAAAGATGAAATCTGTCCGTCATGCATTAATAAAAAAAATAATAGAAAATGAAATTATTGAAACACAGGAAGACTTAACTGCCGCACTGCAAGAACATCATATAAATGTTACCCAGGCTACAGTTTCAAGAGACATTAAGGAATTAATGCTTGTAAAAATCCAAAATGGAGATGGTCATTACTGTTATGCACTTCCGGCGGGAAAAAACATCATTTTTTCAAAAAACAGAATGACAAATATGTTCAAGGATTCAGTCATAGATATTAATTTTAGCGAAAATATTATTGTAATAAAAACCCTTCCAGGTACTGCAAATGCTGTAGCTTCAACACTCGATTATGCACGATGGCCGGAAATTATTGGAACAGTTGCTGGTGATGATAATATTTTAGCCGTAATAAAGCCCAAAAGTGCGGTTACAAGTGTAATAAATAAAATGAAGCTTATGGTCAAATGAGGTGATGATTACATGTTAAAAACATTAACAATCTGGAATTTTGCCTTATTAGAACATGTTGAAATAGATTTTGATAGAGGACTTAATATTCTTACTGGCGAGACTGGCGCCGGTAAATCTATATTAATTGACGCAATAGGAGCTATTTTAGGGAAAAAATTTTCAACCGAAATGATTCGCTCAGGTTGCGAGTGGTCCAGAATAGAAGCTATATTTATTTTGGATTTCAATAATATAAAAATAAAAAAATTTCTTATAGACCAAGCAATTTGTATTGATGACAACACATTGATCATCACTCGTCAAATCACCCAAAAAGGTCATGGAACCATTTTGGTAAACGGAAGCCATATTACTGTTTCTTCTTTAAAATTTCTCGGCATGTTATTAATTGATATACATGGACAGCATGACAATCTTATGCTTCTTAAGCCTGAAAATCAGTTTTCGCTCGTGGATAATAATGATCAAGCGATAATAGAGTTAAAACAAAAATACAAAACTGCTTTCGAGCAACTACTGCATTTGCAGCAGCAATTCGATGAGCTGCAAGCATCAGCACAAAATATCAATAAACAGATGGATATACTGCAGTGGCAATACCAAGAAATAACCAATGCAAACTTGAAAGAAAATGAAGATGAACAACTTCAAAATGATATAAAAAAACTTTCCAATGCGGAAAAAATAAAAAACAAAATCCGATAGTTCCTTTGTGAGCTTTCGGATTTTGTTTTTCTCATAGGACTACCGAAGACGGGATCTTTATCATGCATAAAGAATGCCTATTATACACTGTTTGATGTTGCTGGGTAAGATTC
>CALCTX010000052.1 GCA_937907035.1 uncultured Selenomonadales bacterium | reverse complement strand
AAAGGTACCACCCTGATCCCGGCTTCAATCGCCTGAGCACATAACAAACTGCCGGGATCTGCAATCCCCGGCAAACCGGCATCACTTACTAACAACAAATCCTTACCGGAAAGCAACCATGCGATCAGTTCATCGCCTTTTTCTGTTTTATTATGCTCATGGTAGCTTACCAATTTAGTATGAATATCAAAATGCGCTAATAATTTGCGGGTATGCCGGGTATCTTCGGCCGCAATGAGTTCGACTTCACTCATCAAACGGACAGCCCGATAGGTCATATCCTCCAGATTACCGATTGGCGTAGCACATAGATAAAGTATGCCGGGCAAGCCCGGCAATTTTTCATTCTCTGTCATTGTCTTTTCCTTCTGTTTCGTAATATCGCAAAACTTCCGGCGTGTAATTGCCGGTTTGATCATGCACTATCAACGGTGGCAAAACCTTAAGTCCGCCCGGCAAGCCGCCGCAAATTGCTTCTAACAAGACCATATTAGGTGCTTTGTCCGCTTTAGGCTGAACAAATTGCAACCGCTTTATCTCCAACTGATTATCATGCAAGGCAACGATTATCTCACCCAGTCGCTCCGGCAAATGTACCATTGCTAACCGGCCATGAAAACGCAAAGCATAACGGGCCGCCTTGACCGTATCAGCCAAAGTAGCAGTAATTTCATGTCTGGCCCGGGCAACACCTGATAAATGATTGGCTTCGCCATGCCCAATCGGCCGATAAGGCGGATTAGATAATACCGCATCAAAACTTTCTGCGGGAAATAACTTCTCCAACTCCCGATAATCACCCTGATGAACAATGATCTTATCCGTCAGTTCATTCATTTCCACACTGCGCTGTGCCATATCCGCCATAACCGGATTCAGTTCTATAGCTTCTACTTTTTTTACCCGATCACAGATAAGAAGGGGCATCACTCCGGTTCCCGTTCCCAAATCCAAAACTCTCTGACTGCGATTGCCGGAAAGAAAATTAGCTAACAGCACTGCATCCAATGAAAAACAAAACTCTTTACTGTTCTGGATTATCCGGCGATTGCCCAGCAGCAGGCTGTCTATCCGCTCGTTTTCCTTCAGTACCATCTGTTCCCTGTACTCCTCTGTTCTCTCTTGCTTCCCGTGGTCCGTGATTACTATGGTGCCCGCCCCGGCGCGAAGAAAACTTCCCATTCCGGTGGTTGCCAAATCTTCCCCCCTGGTGACCGCCGTCCTTGTGTTCAGCCCCGCCGTTCCAAGCTGGCTTTACTTCCACTGCTTTCGCATTTTCCTCATTTTTGTCGTTCACAGCTGTTTCAGCCTTGTTCTCAAAGCCTTCGTCTAATTCCGATACAAAATTATTGGGATTCATATCCAACGTATCTTCGTCTTTTTCAATGACATCTTCCCAAGCCGATACCAACGTCCGGCTGTCATCCAGCAGTATAGTCGCAGTCCGGCGCTGCATATTCAGAGAGACGACCTTGCCTTCCCCTTCCATTGTAACGACCCGGCTGCCCTGCTGCGGCGGCAATATCTTTTTCTTCGACTGCTGCTTGCAATAGCAATCATTTTCATACTTTAAGCAGCACATCAACCGGCCGCAGATTCCCGATATTTTCGTCGGATTAAGTGACAGATTCTGGTCTTTGGCCATCCGTATCGACACCGGCTCAAAATCTCCCAAAAAAGTAGCACAACAAAGCGGCCGTCCGCAACCACCGATACCACCCATAAATTTGGCTTCATCACGAACTCCGATCTGCCGCAGTTCAATACGGGTCCGAAATACTGCTGCCAAATCCTTGACCAATTCACGAAAATCAATACGTCCATCGGCCGTAAAATAAAATATTATCTTATTGACATCAAAAGTATATTCTACCTCTACTAATTTCATCGGCAGTTCATGCGCAGCGATCTTCTTTTCACAGATGGCAAAGGCTTCTTTTTCCTGCTCGGCATTG
>CALCTX010000051.1 GCA_937907035.1 uncultured Selenomonadales bacterium | reverse complement strand
TTGTAAATGCTTCGCCTTAAATATAAAGGCTTAATAACTCTTTGTCAATAAGAATTTTCATCCACCATCTTCATCTAACCGATGTGTAACATAAGCCTGTTGCTTATTATCAAAACTGTCAACGGATATAATTTCTTCAATCCGGCGATTGGTATTGCGATAACGCAAATAAATAACCGCATCGATCGCCCGGGCTATTGCTGCTTCCTGCCGGTTAAGAGATACACGTGATACCATTTCTTCCAGACGATAAAGAGTTTCAAGGGCAGAATCGCTATGAACAGTTGAACAACCACCGCGGTGACCCGTTGACCAAGCATCGATCAAAGTTAATGCTTCTTTACCGCGACACTCGCCAACGACAATTCTGTTGGGTGACAATCGCAAAGTTTTACGCAAAAGATTATCCATATCAACATTATCCGTAGTATATAAAGCGACCTTATTTTTTGCAGTACATTTAAGCTCTTTTGTATCTTCTATTGTTACGATTCGCTCATCGAGTTTTGACACTTCTGCTAAGATCGCATTAAGCAACGTTGTTTTACCGGATTTCGTACCGCCGGCAGCGATAATATTCTTCCCGTCATGAATAAGCTGAATAATAATATCACGTTGCTTTGCTGTCATCGTCCCTTGATCAACATAATCTTCAAGAGTAAAAACTTGCTTGGAATGTTTCCGGATATTAAAGCTTGGCCCGTCAACTATTAACGGCAGCTCCGCTTGGAAACGGCAATTCGGGAACAATCGCGTTTCCGGAATATCTGCCTGTAATGAAGGGTCTTCATTGATATTAATAACTTGACCGGAAAAATTTGCAACTGCATAAATGATCCGTTTTGTATCACCGGGATTCATGACAGCTCCGGTATCAACAAATCCATCAGAAAACGTATCAACCCACAACTTGCCGTCCGGATTCACGATAACCTCAAAAACATTATCATCGTGCATATATCGCATAATGTCCGGCCCTAAATTTTTCTCAAACATTGACAGCAACCGGTTACTAACCTCAGGATTAAATTCCGTCATCATTCTGATCATCGCCTCCGCTTGCTATATTTTGAGCATTTTGTTTAAACTGCAAGAAATCATCATTTGTGTTGCGCTTTTGCTCATCAGTTATAAATTCCTGCTTCCCTTGTGAAAAGAATTTTTGTGCTATCTCTTCACGATCCCGTTGTAAACCCGGACTTATTTTATTTACAACCGTTTCCTTTCCTATCTCACTTGTACTCTCTGCCCGTGGTTTTTCCCCACGTCTGATAATTTTTTTGCCTTGCCCGGCGTTTTGAGAAGGGATGTCCCCGAAGATATCTCTGACTGGGGTTTCAGGCTCGCCTGTTGATGTGTTTGCTGCCGAAGTATCTTCATTATCAACTGTCTCCGTTGTTTCAGTTTTCTTATTTTTGGATTCTTTCTTTTCTTTTATTTTTGCGATAGCTTCTATTTCATTCTGATCCGCTTTGCGATCAAGCTGATAGAGAGCAGCCATCTCTTTAAAATTACTGATCTTCGTTCCTTTGTCGCTTATTCTCAGTAATTTGACAAGTGGAATCTTTTTTTCTGTCTGCCATGTCAGCTCAGTAAAAAGATAATACAAACGCTCAGACCAACTAAGTTTTACTGATTTTTTCTTATCATTACGCACCTTATCATCAAAATACGGTTCAGCAAAATATCTGAGCTTATTACCTAAAATGGGCCGATGACCGGCAACAATAACAATTTCCTTATCATCAGGCAACCGGTTTACTTCATCAGGTGTCATAAGCTTCCGTGCTATTTCCGATGTAGAAGATGTGCTTTTAAGTATTTCCCCGGTTGTCGAATTATTAGTAGTCGTTATAGTTTTATCTCCCAACGTTTCGGAAATCGTCTTTGCTGTATCAAGATCAGCAGCCTTATAAAAAATCTGAATAGGACAACCGGCAATGAGCGCGTTGTCTTTTGTATATAGCT
>CALCTX010000050.1 GCA_937907035.1 uncultured Selenomonadales bacterium | reverse complement strand
CCTTATATGTATATTTAAAATTTATTACACCATTTCCGGTTTGACCATATATGGCCGTTCCAAACGCAACAGCAGTTCCCGCCAGATATGAAGTGCAACTGCTGTTGATGCTCCGCTCGTGTCATAATGCGGCGAAAGCTCAACCAAATCGCAACCGACAATATTAAGCTCCCCAAGCTGCATCAATGTCTCTCGCAATTCTTTGACACTGACTCCGCATGGTTCCGGCGTACCGGTTCCCGGGAAATATGCCGGATCGAGTACGTCAAGGTCTACTGTCAGATATACCGGTTTTCCCTGCAATGCCGCCAGCGCCGCACTGATATTATTCACATCGTAACGGTGCTGATGAACATGCGTTTTCGCCCATTCAAATTCCGCTTTTTCCCCACTGCGTATGCCATACTGCCAGATACGGTCATCGCCAACCATATCCCAGATGCGACGCAAAACAGTAGCATGTGAAAGCGGTGCGCCAAGATATTCCTCGCGAAGATCGGTATGAGCATCAAAATGAACGATATGCAGCTCCGGATATTTTTTCCGGACTGCCCGGACTGCCCCCAAGGAAACGAGGTGCTCGCCGCCGATCATAAACGGTTTTTTTCCTGCGGCTAAAATCTCAGCCGTAAATTCTTCAATCTGAACCAAGGCTTTAGCCGTATCGCCAAAGCAAAGCTCCAGATCACCGGCATCAAAAACTTTTATATCATCCATGTGCAAGTCCTGATACGGGCTGTAAAGTTCAAGCCCATAAGACTCACTGCGCATCGTTGCTGAAGCAAAGCGTGTCCCCGGACGGAATGATGTTGTTGAATCAAACGGTGCCCCGAACAGAACAATTCTGGCTTCATCATAATCAGCCTCACAGCCTAAATAGGCCGGATTACTTTTCAACATCACGCATCAGCTCCTCTACATAATTAGGCAGAGCAAATGCCGCCTTATGCAAATTGACATTATAATATCTCGTCTTAAGTCCCAGTTTCTTCCACTGTTCAAAATCAGCATCCTTAACCGGATGGTATTTCTTGGAGGCAAAGCCGAACAGCCAATGTCCGGACGGATAGGTCGGAATATGTGCCTGATAAACCCGGGCCAACGGGAACGACTCCGTTATCCGCTTATGAGCCCGCTGCATAGCGACCGCATCCTGTTCGTAGAACGGGCTTTCATGCTGGTTGACCATAACGCCATCAGCTTTCAGGGCCTTAAAACAGTTGCCGTAAAACTCTTTGGTAAACAATCCTTCCCCCGGACCAAACGGATCAGTCGAATCAACTAATATAAGATCATATTCATCTTCATGATGCCGGATAAATTTCAGTCCGTCTTCATAAATCTTGGTCACCCGTGGATCAGACAGCTTGCCGGCTGTCTGCGGCAAATATTCCTCACAGACTTTGACAACATCTTCATCAATCTCAACCAGATCAATATGTTCAACGGTCTTATACCGCGTAAGTTCACGAACTGTCCCTCCGTCGCCGCCGCCAATGACTAAAATCCGCTTTGCATTCGGATGAGCACACATCGGCACATGAACCATCATTTCGTGATAAATGAACTCGTCTTTTTCGGTCAGCATTACATAGCCATCGAGCATCAGCATCCGGCCGAATTCCAAAGTATCAAAAATATCTATCCGCTGAAATTCACTCTGTCCGGAATAGACCTGTTTATCTATTTTCAATGAAAAACGCACATACGGTGAATGATTTTCAGTTACCCAAAGCTCCATTACTTACGCTTCCCTTCAACAACATTGAGATGCTTCAGCT
>CALCTX010000049.1 GCA_937907035.1 uncultured Selenomonadales bacterium | reverse complement strand
TGAAGATGGCGATATTGCTGTCCGGATGTTCAGAGATGCTGAAGAAGGGTATTATGATCTGATCCTGATGGATATTCAGATGCCGCGGATGGATGGATTGGAAGCAGCGAGACGGATTCGGAATCTGCCTGATAAAAAAGGCCAAAAGATTCCTATTATTGCATTGACTGCGAATGCTTTTGAGGATGACCAGAAGAAGTCGATGGCAGCCGGAATGGATGCTCATCTGGCAAAACCGATAGATGTGGATGCACTTTTTAAAACGATAAAGCATTATGTACAAAGACCGAAACAGATCAGTCTGTTTAATTGAGATGAGGGGTGATTTTAATGATGCAGAGTGAGAGGGTTCAGAAGGCAATTGATGCAGTGGAGGAAGCTTGCGGCAAGTGCCCGGTTTGTTCGCCGGATTGTCCGCTGGCAGTGGCGAAGCGGGCGTTGAACGGGCTGCTTTATGATCTTAAGGCGGCTGAAGAGAATAGTTGATATGGGTATTTTGCGAGGGGGCTGTCGCATTAAGTTGCCGTCATGCTGAACTTGATTCAGCATCCCAATAAAAGAGGCAATGAATAAGGGGATTCCGAATCAAGTTCGGAATGACGAGAGGAATATCTTAATGCGGTAGTCCCTTTGTTTTGGGAATATATACTTGACTTTAATCAGCAGTTTGATAGAATTTACCTAAAATAAGGTACACAGAGGTCATTATGGAGATAGTGGATTTACGAACAAGCCCGGTAAAGCCGGTCTTTTTTCGTTATGTGTCACAAAATATATTAGGCGTTGTAGGAATGACAGCGTATTTTTTCGCTGATACTTATTTTATTTCTCAGGCTTGTGGTGCAGACGGGCTGACGGCATTGAATCTTATTTTGCCGTTTTTTTATTTTATTTATGCGGTCGGTGATATGCTGGGGACCGGATCGGCAACACGGTTTACGATCGAGCGGGCCAGAAATAACAGCAGTGCGGAGTTTTGTTTCGGTAATACGGTGTCGTATATTTTGTTGTTCGGCAGTATCAGTGCGGTAATAGGCTGGTTCTGGTCGGAGGAGCTGTTGCGGTTATGTGGGGCTGATGCTGCGATTACGGCACTTGGCGGGACTTATTTGCGGGTGATATTGCTGGCTGCGGGGGGATTTTTGTTCAGCCAGGCGTTGGGTATTTTTGTCCGCAATGATAGTGCGCCCCGCCTGGTTATGGTGGCAATGCTGACGGCAAGTTTGTATAATATAATATTTGATTATATATTGATATTTCCGGTCGGTTGGGGATTTTTTGGCGCAGCGATCGCTACGGCTACGGCTCCGCTGGTCGGAGCAGCAGTTTGTCTGACGCATTTTTTATCGAAGCATAATACGCTGCGGGTACATCTCAACCTGTCAGTCAGCCGGCTTGTTGATTCAGCCAAGCTCGGTACGTCGGCTTTTGTCGGGGAGATGTCGTCATGTGTGACGATGGTGTTGTTTAATTTTTTGTTTTTGGCATATGCCGGAAATGAAGGTGTGGCTGCTTATGGTGTTATTGCCAATTTAGCGACAATGGCGTCAGCGGTGTTTACCGGGCTGGCGCAAGGCAGTCAGCCACTGGCCAGTTATTATCATGGAAGCCGGGACTATTTGAAACGGAAACAGGTGTTATGGCTGTCAGCGATTACTTCAGTGGGGCTGGCTTTGATCATTGTTGCGATTTTGGGGATGTTCCGGGCCGAAGTTACGGCAGTATTCAACCGGGACAATGATCTTTTGCTGGCAAGGTATGCTGAGACAGGAATCTTGTATTATTTCCCGGGATTTTTGTTTGCGGGAATAAATGTGATAGGAGCCGGTTTTTTGAGTGCGATCGAAGCAGCCGGTTGGGCAGGAGTGATTTCTGCTTTGCGGGGATTTGTGTTGATAACAGTATCAGCATTGACGTTGTCAAAAATTTTCGGTCTGACCGGAATCTGGTTGGCATTTCCGGTTTCGGAAGGGTTGACTTCTTTAGTAGTTGCTTATGCGATGTTTAATGTTTTATGGGAACAAAAGTAAAATGTTTTTTGAAAAGCTGAGCCGGTTGCAATTGTTGTAGCGGGTTCAGCTTTTTTGTCGGGTGATTTTGTTTTTCCCGGCTGAAAGTGGGATATCAGGAAAAAGGGTTTTAAGAGGATTTGTCGAATGATAACAGCAATAAAATGTTAAAGTTGAAAATGGGGTGAAAAAATGGGAGTCAGAGAGCGTACCGAAGAGATTGAATATCAGATTTTGTCACCGTTAGCGGCTAAGAGCCGGGAAAGTCATCGGCAAAGACCGATTGCCCCTTGCCCGTTTCGGACGGATTTTCAGCGGGACAGAGACAGGATTTTGCATTCGAAAGCGTTTCGCCGTTTGAAGCATAAAACACAGGTGTATATTGTTTCCGGTGATCATTATCGCACGCGTATGACACACAGTTTGGAGGTCGCCCAGATTTCCCGGACGATCGCCCGAGGGCTGCGTTTGAATGAGGATTTGGTTGAGGCGATCGCATTGGGACATGATGTTGGTCATACGCCGTTTGGCCATTCGGGAGAGATAGCTATTGCCAAGTTGACCGGTCATTTTGAGCACAATGAGCAGAGCTTGCGGATCCTTGATCATCTTGAGCGCGGTGGCGAAGGACTGAATCTGACTGATGAGGTACGGGATGGTATCGTCAATCACAGCGGAGACCGTCGTCCGTTTACTTTGGAAGGAAAGATAGTTCATCTGGCTGACCGGATCGCTTATCTTTGTCATGATTTTGATGACAGTTTGCGGGCCGGGTTGTTGAAGCCGAACAGTTTGCCGAAGCTGGTAAAGAATAAGTTAGGGACGGATCATTCGGCAATGATAACGGGAATGGTTTCTGATGTGATATTAAATTCTCTGGATAAGGAAGATGTTTTGCTTACTGACGGGATGCAGGAGGTAATGGCTGTGTTCCGGGAATTTATGTTCAAAAAAATATATCATTCCGAAATATTGGCTAAGGAACGTGAGCAAGCGGTGTTCGTTTTAAAGCAGTTGTTTTCTTATTTTCTTGACGATACGAGCCGTTTGCCGGAGGAATTCCAGAAACGTGAGGAACGCTGGGGAAAAACTCAGATCGTGGTGGATTATGTGGCAGGCTTGACGGATAGTTATGCGATTTATTTGTTCCAAAAAATTTTTATGCCCCCAGTCGGATTTTTGGGTTGATTTTTTGATTATTTTTTGGTAAAAAAAGGATATTCGTTTTTTTTATTGAATATAATAAATGCGAATTGTGGCAGAAAAAATTTAAAAATTTTCGTTTTTATAGAAGGAAATTTTCGATTTGCCACGAATTTATTTCAAATATCAACTATGGGGTGGAGACAGTCATGAAGAGCAGAGCAATGGAGGAGTTCGTTGAAAACGTTCGGGCCGGCTCTGATATTCTGAGTGTCGTTTCGGCGTATGTTTCATTGAAGAAGAAAGGCAATAATTATTGGGGTTGTTGTCCTTTCCATCAGGAGAAGACGCCGTCCTTTTCGGTTGCACCTGATAAGGGCTTTTTTTATTGTTTCGGGTGTCATGCGGGTGGAGATGTTTTCCGATTCATTAAGATGATAGAAAACATTTCTTATTTTGATGCAGTGAAAATGCAGGCTGAGCGGCTTAATATTCCGCTGCCGCAACGGGAAAAAACAGAGCAGGAGTTAAAAAAGGAGCAGCAGCTTAATGATATGTATAAGGTGCTGGGTATGGCTCATGATTTTTTCCATAACTGTCTGACGAAGACGCCGTATGGGGCTGAGGCAAGTAAGTATTTGCAGTCCAGGGGGATAACATCTGAGATAGTTGAGGAATTTGGAATCGGTTTTGCCCCGAATGCTTTTGATAAACTCAGCGGAGCTTTTTCGCGCCGAGGGGTCAGTGAACAGCAGCTGGTTGACAGCGGGCTGGCAGTTCAGCGGCAGGGGGGCGGTGTCTACGATCGTTTTCGTAACCGGGTAATGATCCCGATTGCGGATGAGTTCGGGCATGTGGCCGGTTTCGGTGGCAGGATCATGGATGACAGCCAACCTAAGTATCTTAATTCGCCGGAGACGTTGGTTTTTAACAAACGCCGGTTGCTGTTTGGCCTTGACCGGTCAAAGCAGGCGATAAGACAACAGGGATGTGCGGTTATTGTTGAAGGTTATATGGATGCTATATCCCTTTTTGCGGCGGGTATAAAAAATGTTGTCGCGTCGCTGGGAACGGCATTTACAATTGAACAGTGCCGAAAATTGTTGCGCTATGCACCGAATATTTATTTTTGCTATGACAGCGATGAAGCGGGACAGCAGGCAACGATACGGGCATTGTCTATTGTGCGGGAGACAGGGGCTAAGGTTAAGGTTTTGGTAGTCCCGGATGGCAAGGATGGGGCAGATGCTTTTCGCAAGCTGATAGAGAACGCTCAACCACTGGTGGAATACCAGATCAGATATGTATTGGCTCATCATGAGTACAATACCCTTGAGGGCAAGACAGCAGCTTTGGCGGAGATAATGCCGGTTTTACGGGAAATAACGAGTATGGTCGAGCTGAATGATTATATAGCACGGCTGGCTCGAACACTTGGTATAGATGAAGGAGTTATCCGGAGTGAGCTGAGCCGGTTTTCTGGTAAGAGCCAGAATCTGGATATGGCTCCGCAACCGCTCAGAAAAGCGGTGCGGCAGGTCGACAATGCAGTACGGCGGGCGGGCCGGATAATTTTGCGGGCTGTTTGGCATGATGGTGATAATGGCAGCCTTTTGAGTGAAGTTGCGGCTAATTTGTCGTTGGCTGAATTTCCGTTCCCGTTGCATGGTGAGATCCTGCAGCGAATCGAAAGTTGCCTCCTTGCGGGCGGGCAGCCGTCTGATGTCATGAAAAACGGTGAGTTATCTGATGAGGCGGCGGCGGAATTGTCTCTGGCTTTGGCAGAAGATAGCGGTGAAGAAGATGAAGCCGCTTATCAGGATGCACTGAGGAGTTTGTGCAGGGAAGAGTTAAGCCGTCAGTATGAGATGCACCGGCAGTTGGCAGATGCGATGCAGAGAGCCGGCAATGATGATTATGTCAGAGAGCTGGCAGAGCTGAAGCGGCTGCACAAGAAGGCCGCCAAGGAAGAGCCTGCAGCTCCCGCAAAGAAGTGCTGCAAAAAGAAAGCAAAATAAGACGC
>CALCTX010000048.1 GCA_937907035.1 uncultured Selenomonadales bacterium | reverse complement strand
GCGTTTCGGCAAACTTGTTTTGCCATAACGTATTTGACCAAGAAAATGCAACGCATTTTCTACATCTGACAGCGTTTCGGCAAACTTGTTTTGCCATAACGTATTTGACCAAGAAAATGCAACGCACTTTCTGTTTTCAAGCAAAAAAGACGCTGCTTTTGCAGCGCCTTACATTCAGTGTTTATCAGTGGCAAAGTATACATCCTTCGGCACTACCATGCCCAATTTTCTTATAGCAATGTCTTTTACCCGTTGCGGTGATTTCATCTGAGCTATTTCAACCCTGAGATGTTCATTTTCTAACTCAAGTTTTTCAGCTGCCTGTTTTGTCTGAACCAATTCATAACCCCGGCTGGCTATCAGTTGATTCCCGACTGCTACTACAACAGCCATCAACGCTGTTACAACGACAATAGCAAAACAACGGCTTCTCAATGATGTATTTACATTTACTGTTGTCAGATGTTTTTCGCGCAGAACTTTTTCAAGTTGTTCTTCCTTATGATACGGCTCATAAGCAGGCTTGTATTGCTCTGTAAAATCATACGCTTCCTGCAATTGACTTGCTGCCATAACTCCCGCCTCCATGTCACAGTTTCTCTGCAATCCTTAGCTTCGCACTCTTGGCCCGGGAATTGTCCTTTAATTCAGCTTCCCCGGCAGTCACAGCCTTGACTATTATCCGTATCTCAGGCTTATGATTGCAGACACATACAGGAAGCTGCGGCGGACAAATACATCCTCGCGTCATTTCCTTCAAAACATTTTTAGCTATTCTGTCTTCCAATGAATGAAATGTTATTATTGCGATCCTGCCACCCGGCTTTAAATGAGCTACTGCTGTTTTAAATGTTTCTTCAAGTATCCCCAGCTCATTATTTACCTCAATGCGGATCGCTTGAAACACCCGCTTGGCCGGATGCCCGCCAGCTGCATGCCGAACTGCTGACGGTATTGCTTTTTTTATAATCTCTACCAACTCACCGGTAGTCTTAATTTCCGTTTCAGTACGTTGCTCAACGATAAATTCAGCGATCCGTTTGCCCCAACGTTCCTCCCCGTAGTCCTTAAAAATCCGGGTTAATTCCTCAACTGTGTAATTATTCACTACATCATACGCAGAAAAATCAGCTTCCGGATTCATCCGCATATCAAGAGGTGCATCCTGCATATACGAAAATCCCCGTTCAGCTGTATCCAGCTGATGAGATGATACCCCCAGATCAAACAAAATACCATCAACCGCCGGAGCCTTTTCCGCTTCCAATATCTTATCTAAATGAGAAAAATTATCATGAACAATACTTACTCTGCAAGCAACTCCCTGAAGCCGCGCTGTTGCCGCTTCAATCGCTGCCGCGTCCTGATCGATACCGATCAGTCTCCCTTCAGACGATAACAATCCTGCGATCAGTTTCGAATGACCAGCTCCGCCTAATGTACAATCCACATATATTCCATCAGGATCAGTAACCAAACCGTCAATCGTTTCTTTTGGAAGAACACTTACATGATGAAACTCCATCGCATTTTCCTCAGATTCCTAAATCTACCAATGTCTCAGCGAGCTTGGTAACAACAGGATTAATCTCATCGTTATAACGGAGCCACTCACTCTTGCTCCATACCTCAATACGATTTGACACGCCAATAAGTATGGCATCTTTATCTAATTTCGCATAAGAACGAAGCGTTCCCGGTACTAAAAATCTTCCCTGTTTATCGCATTCAAGGGTTCGGGCTCCGGAAAAGAAGAAACGGACAAAAGCGCGGGCTTCCGGCTTAGAAAGCGGCAACTGCCTTAATTTTTGCGACAACTTATCCCATTCTTCCTGAGCGTAAACAAAGAGACAGGCATCAAGTCCTTTAGTGATGACGAAATGTTCGCCCATTTCCTCACGGAAATCAGCCGGCAGGATCAAACGCCCTTTAGCATCTATTGAATGTTCATATTCGCCCATCAGCATCCCTTTGCACCCCCTTTAAGGAAATTCTACCACAATCCACCACTTTATACCACTTTTTCTTTACATATTCTGGTTTTTTCGTTAAAATCCTGCTGCGTTAATCGTCTGGTTTTTGAAGCAATTTACGGTAAGCCACAATATGTGCAAAAAATTACACCTCAGGAATACTACCTGAGGTGTAATTAGGACTTTATTCTCATTTTAAAATTTTTTTACGTTTTTATCCACCCTAATCGTTCAAAAATAGGAATGTACTGTATCCGCTCTAAAAATGATTGGAATGTATTTGCTGTATGAAAGATTGGTATTCTCTCTAAAGCATACATATTGCTGGCCTGATCAACATTACCGTATTTGATAGTAAAAGCCCCTTTATATCCTGCTTCTTTTACCAATTGCGCAATATGAAGATTATATGTTCCCGTTGGATAAGCTATAAAAGATACTGTCTTGCCTAACATAGTCTCAATTCGTTTTTTTGACTCAGCCAGCTCAAACCGTAACTGCTCATCAGTCAGTTCCGTCATTGACTGATGAGAAACGGTATGTGATTCAATACTGATACCGTTTTGTTCCATTTCCTTTGCCTGGTCCCAGGTAAAATAATACATATTACCCTGATCCATAAAGCTGGTGATAACAAATATCACTGCTTTAAAACCGTATTTCTTCAATATGGGATATGCATTTGTATAATTATCAAAATAACCATCATCAAAAGTGATCATTACGGGATTTTCCGGCAAAGTTCCGGTTCCATTCATTGCCGCACAAAATTCTTCCGGCGAAATGGTATGGAAATTATTCTCCTGAAGATAGGCCATTTGTGCATCAAAATCAGCTACATTTACCGATAATGATATATTTTTATCTTCTACTTTATGATAATTCAAGATAATTATGTTCATCGGCTTTTCTTCGCCTACTTTATCAGTAGCTTCCAAATTCCGCGGACTAGTCATAATAAACGGCAAGGCAATAACCATGATCAGCAATATTGCCTTTTCCCAACATACAACTTTCCTTTCTGTGCTAAACATCTCTTCCTCCTAATAATAACGAACCTTTTCTCTGAATTTATAATACAACATCAACAATGCAACCAATGAAACGATCAAAGAAATTATCTGGCCTGTATGCAACCCCGGCTGCGTGGAAAGATATAAAAAACCACAACCGAAACGGATCAGACCGCAAATAACCACACTGCTCAAGAATATACACCCATCGTTCAACACTATTCCCCGATACTTTAACCGCTCAACTATAAATAAACCTGCTGCCGCAACAATCTGCAACATAGCCTGATAAAGCGCAACCGGTAAAAAATATTCATAGTTCTCAAAACCTGATGGTCTATAGCGAAATTCAATATACTCCGCAATTGTATGCTGGTAAGCAACCGGATCAGGAAGCGGTATACCAACTGTCAACTGCATAAAAAAATGACCAATCTGCATTACCGCTAAACCAAGGACCGCCGGCACTGTCAACAGATCAAGCAAATGCCAGACAGGCTGATCATTCCAACATGAATACAAATAGATTGCTATTAAGAAGCCAACCACCGCACCATATTGTGAAAAACCGCCACTGCCAAAGTCAACTATCCGCCAAGGCATATCAATATAGTACGGCAACTTCCAAAGCACATGGAACAACTTGGAAAATATAAAACAAAACGGTATTACTAAAATAAAAACGTCCCACACCACAGACGTTTTCTCTTCATTGAGCCTGAATATTACCCAGCTGGTAATAAAAGCAATCAAAATTGCTATTACCGCCGTACATCCATACCAGTATACAGGTACTGACCCAATAAAGAACGCTACTAAGCCCATAACTGCTTCCCTTTCCGAACCAGGTCCTAAATTACAATATATTGTACCCCGAAATCCAATAAAAAACCACCCCCCGTTAATGAAAAACCATGAAAAATATGATATAATACAGTATATTCGTTTTCTGAAGGAGGTTTTTTTATGGCAATCACAAAAGATATGGGCATTATGGAAGTCGTTCAGGCTCATCCGGATACAATCGAAGTTTTCATGCAGTCCGGCATGGGGTGCATCGGTTGCGCCGCTGCTCACTTTGAGAACATTGAACAGGGCTGTCTTGCACACGGTATTGATGCTGATGCTCTTGTTGAACGTCTTAATCAAGCTATTGCACAGAAATAACTTTTACCATCTTCTTTGACTTAAAAAGAATGGCCGTTCAGACTTTTGTCTGAACGGCCATTACTTATTATCTATTATTTTTTACGGTTATCTGTGATCTTGAAATCATTTCTGCCTTTATGATAGGAATCATTGCCTTTTTTATTCGTTTTGCCATCCAACAAATCCTTGGTCCGTTTTTTCATCTGATCACGCTGCGCATATGAGAACTGCCGATAAAAATCACGTGCTATTTCCCTATAATGCTCTGTCGTATTGCTCATTGCAGCCTGTACCTGATAGGTAAACAGCAATTCATCCGTACCGGCTTTAAATACCTCAAAGAAGAATATCGTCCGGCTGTTACGGGCAACAGTAACGATCACATATGTATCGGCAACTCCGACCGTATTTTTCGCAAAAATCTGCGCCGCAGTCCGCCGATCCATTTTATAAATATCAACATTTTTATGCCGCAAAAGTTCCATGGCAACATCATCATAAGGAACCACCTTATATCCATCAACATCAAGGCCTTCGACTAAAACCTTTTCCAGCTCTTGCATCGTCGGATCACCATTTTTCGGAGTATACAAGGGTTTCCCCATTACAAAAGAGTGAATTTCCATCAGATCAACACCCTCGGGAATATCAACATACTCAGCGGCAAATGCCACCTGTGAAATAAGCAACAAGCACGCCGCAACAAGAACTTGGACAATCTTCTTCATTTCAGCCATCTCCTCTTATTTTATGATCCCATGCTTACGTAATGACGTCTCAAGTTTAGCCTGATTTTGTGGTTCCATATCACAAAGCGGCAAACGAAGCGGTCCGGCATTATATCCCATCAACCGCATTGCCGTTTTGGCCGGTATCGGATTAACCTCACAAAACAGTGCTTCAATAAGATCAAGATATTTAATCTGCAAGGCAGCTGCTTCCTTTACCTTGCCGTCAAACCAAAGCTGGCAAATATCATGAGTTTCCTTCGGTGCAACATTGGAAAGTACAGAAATAACGCCTAACCCGCCAAGAGAAAG
>CALCTX010000047.1 GCA_937907035.1 uncultured Selenomonadales bacterium | reverse complement strand
AAGCTCAATGCCGGGCATATATTTATCAACAAGCACCGAGTTTGTGATTCCGCCCGAGAGAATCGCCGACATATAGGTTCTCACCTCATCCGAGCTGCGGACAACACTCATTCCCTGACCGCCTATGACATAGGACGGACGCAGAAGCACGGGATAGCCGAGTATTTTAGCGGCAATAAGTGCTTCTTCAACCGTGTTGACCGATACCGCTTTCGGACGGCGCATACCGATACTTTCGAGGAATGCGTCGAATTTTTCTCTGTCCTCGGCAATATCTATTCCCTCGGCAGATGTTCCGAGAATGGCAACTGAGTTTTTATCAAGGTATTCGGCAAGCTTAATCGCAGTCTGTCCGCCGAACGCCACAACAACACCGAGCGGCTTTTTGCCCTCGATATCGGAACCCGCAGTGTTATCGGTATCGTTGCCGAACGGGAGGATAATGGTCCGCTTCATATTTTAGCTACTAAACGCTTGGAACACAAGACCCGGGCAATGCTTGACGGTCAAATTCATGATGTTCCGCAAGTTGCTTCGATCATTTCAGAAATAAAATCATCGCTGGAAAAAACCACCGGTCCTTTGTCTGAAGCGGCTGTTGCTGCTGCAGGACGTGCCCTGTATACAATGACAGCTGATGCGGAATTGGAAGTTTCCGGCATCATTACTGTCGAGCAGGAGCGCCAGCTTGATTTTATGGGTGTCCAGACTGCTCAGGCCAAACTCTCGGCATCTGAAACAGTCGAAGATCCGGCAAGTTATTTTTGTGTTGGCTACAGCACTATCAAATATCTCCTGGACGGTATCCAGTTGAAATCTCTGGTCGGCCAGCGCGGTCATGTTGCCCAGGCAACTGTTATCGCCACTTTCCTGCCGCGTCAAGTCATTGATTCTATGATCTCTGCTCTGCGGGCAGCCGATCTTAACATGAAAGCATTAACTCTGGAGCCGATCGCCGCGATCAATGTTTTGATCCCGCCGACAATGCGCCATCTCAATCTTGTTTTGGTTGATATCGGTGCCGGCACCAGTGATGTCGCGATAACAAACAACGGCTCCGTAATTGCTTACGGCATGGTTCCATTGGCCGGCGATGAAATTACCGAAGCCATCTCACAAAAATTCCTGCTTGATTTCAATGTTGCCGAACAAGTCAAACGTGCCGCATCCGCCGGAAACGATGTGGTATTTTCGGATATTCTCGGTGTCGAATACGATCTTTCACCGAAAGAAGTTATTGAACCGATAATCCCCAGCATCAAAAATCTTGCCCTGGCGATCGCCAAACAGATAGTTGAACTGAATGGTGGCGAGCCGCAAGCCGTCCTGCTGGTCGGCGGCGGTTCTTTGACACCGAATCTGGCCGGATTTGTTGCCGAGGCCCTGAATCTTCCGGAAGGTCATGTTGCAGTCCGCTGTCCGGAATATCTTGAAGATATGGAAGATATCCCTGAAGATTTATCGACACCGGATGCTGTTACTCCGCTCGGTATATTAAAGATCGCATCGATCAATACTTTGCATTTCTTTACTATCTATGTAAACGATGAACAATATAATTTGTTTAATTTCCGCAATCTGACGATTTCTGATGCTCTGCTCAGCGCCGGGATCCAGCTGAAAAAATTCAACGGACATCCGGGCCTTGGCATCATGATCAATGTTGAAGGGCAACCGCGGTTCATTCCGGGAACAATGGGCACCTTGGCTGTTCTGTCCTTGAATGGCGAAGAGGCTGATCTCAATACCCAGATCATGGACGGCGACCGCATTTCGATCCGGCCCGGTCAGGACGGCACGACTCCGCAAATTACCTTTGGCGAAGTCATCGGCAAAAATGAAGACGGCGGAACTATCTTTATCAATGGCCGTGAACGGACCCTGCCGCCGCAATATCTCCTCAACGGAGAACCGGCAGAGCGTACACGCC
>CALCTX010000046.1 GCA_937907035.1 uncultured Selenomonadales bacterium | reverse complement strand
GAAACGCGCACGGGAAAGAAAGTGATTTCAATAGGTAATTTTGGTCTTTGGACTCTGGTTCCGCCTTTTATAGTTATTTTTTTCGCTATTAAAGCTAAAAGGCCGACTGAAGCACTGCTTTTGGGATGTCTTTCGTCTTATGTGATTATTTCCTGCTTTACCGGTCAGAATTTTAAGGATATAACTCTTGCCGCCTTTTTTAAGATTGCTACCGATAAGAGCAATATTGAAATTTTACTTATATGCGGATTGTTTGGAAGCCTCAGAGCGCTTCTGTCTGCCTCAAATAGTACGCATGCTTTCGCCAGACTTATAAGCCGGTATTGCAATAATGTCAAAAGTCTGCTTCTTTCTGCTTGGGGACTCGGCTGTATTATTTTCATTGATGACTATATGAATATAATCACTATCAGCTCATGCTTCAAACATTTAGCTGATAAAATGCGTGTTCCACGGGCTACATTGGCTTATATTATTGATTCTACTGGTGCTCCGGCCTGTGTTTTGGTACCTTTTTCCACTTGGGCGGTGTTCTATGCTGACAATTTTTATCAGCAGAGTGCAGTTAAAGCCTTGGGGTATGATTCCGCAATGAGCTCATATATGCATGCGGCGCCTTATATGTTTTACGCCTCTCTTTCCTTGCTTATCGTGCCACTTTTTATTATCGGCGTTCTGCCATTACTTGGTGCAATGAAAATTGAATACGAAAAAATTAAGGATGCAAAGCTTACAGAAGATGTTTTTACCGATGGAAGCGATGTCAATAGCATCAGAGGAAATAGTATTGATTTTTTCATTCCGATTGGCACAATGATAATTGTTACCATTTTTACAGAAGATATGTTTATCTCACTCATCAGTTCTGTCATTTCCTGTTTTATTCTTTATCTGCCAAGAAAAATCCTGAAATTTCAAGAGCTTTGCGAATTGTGGATTGAGGGCTTTGCAGAGCTGGTACCTACTTTGGCCCTGCTGCTGTTTGCGTTTTTTATGAAGCAGGCGTGTGATGATATAAATCTTCCCAACTATGTAATCAATAAATGCCTGCCTTTCGTCGGAGCAAATACATTTCCGGCAGTTGCATTTGTCCTTGTCAGTATTCTGGCGTTTATAACCGGTGACAGTTGGGGAGTTCCGGCAATTTGTATTACCATTATTATTCCTTTGGGAGCTGCCTGCGGGGCAAATATTTTGTTGACGATGGCCGCAATTATTTCCGGCTCTGTATTTTGCAGCCATGCCTGCTTTTATTCCGATGCAACACTGCTGACTTCTAATTGCTGCGAAATTGACTGTATGCTCCACGCGATAACCCAGCTTCCTTATGCAATGATTGCTTATGTGTTAACTTTGGCAATTTACATTACAATGGGGGTTGTCTGATGAGATAATCAGTATGAATTTTTTGAAATGAGGGCTTGATATGAATTTGTATTTTAATTATCAACAGAAATACCCGATCAAATGTATTATCAACAAGATATGTTTACTTACGGTGTTGATGGTTATTCTTGTTTCCAACTGCACATACGCGAATAATTCAGCCGGCAGGCCGGCTGAGTCACCAACGGTCAGATGCAGTACCGGAAGGTATATCGGTGCTGAGAATAATGGCGTAATTTCTTTTAAGGGTATCCGATTTGCCAAACCGCCGGTCGGTAAACTCAGATGGAAGGCTCCTCAGCCGATAGAAAAGAGTAATAAAACATTTGATGCTACTCATTTTGGCAAATCAGCCCTGCAAATAAAGTCGGATTCAGAGCAGGCAAGTATGAACCCTGAAGGTCAGAGTGAAGACTGTCTGACGCTGAATATCTGGACGAAAGACCTTAGCAGCAAGGGTAAACCGGTAATGTTTTGGATTCATGGCGGTGCCTTCTCCTATGGAGGAACAGCGGACCCTTTATACGATGGTTCTTATATTGTTGCTCAGCATCCCGATGTGCTCGTTGTTACCTGTAATTACCGGGTGGGACCGATGGGATTTATTGATTTTTCGGAGATTGAAGGTGGCGAGGCTTTTCCGTCTTCCGGTTATAATGGAATTCTTGACCAAATTGAGGGCTTGAAATGGGTGCAGGAAAATATCGAAGCCTTTGGTGGTGATCCGAAAAATGTTACGATATTCGGCGAATCAGCCGGTGGCGGTTCGGTAGCAATTCTGTTGGCTTCTGAAGGAACTGATGGTTTATTTAACCATGCGATCGCTCAGAGCGGTTCGGTTAATTTTACTATGACCCATGAGCGGTTCAAGGAGATTGGTGCAGCTCAGCTTCTGATGCAGAAGGCTGGCGCCCGTAATATGGATGACCTTATGGCTCTTTCGGAAAAAGATCTGTCGGCATTGTATACTGATGCAAGCACAGGCAAATGCGTTGCCGCTTTAAGTGTATTACCGCTTCGTGGTGATGACAGCATTATTCCGGCTGATCCTTATCAGGCTGTTTTAGACGGAGCCGGAAAGGATGTTGACCTGATAATTGGTACAACAGCCGATGAATGCCGCTATTTTGCTGATGCAGTTTTTGATCCGTCTGTTGCAGCAGTTCAGGGCGAACAAAGACAAAAACTGACAGAAGCTAAGCTGGATTTATATTCTAAGATTCTTGTCGGTTCCAAACTTGACCGTGTGTATGCTATGTGTACCGCCGAAGAAAAAGCAAAACTAAATACTATACTGAAAATGCACAGTGATGAGCAGGAAATCTGGCAGAAGACGGTTCTCGTCAATGAATACGGATTCCGCGGTCCGGCAATTCGATTTGCATATAATCATGCTTTATCAGGCGGCAGCGGAAAAACATATATGTACTATTTCTGTAAAAAAAATACTCTGGTAGATTGGTTGGGAGCCTGCCATGCAAGTGAATTGTCATATGTATTCCATAATCTTGATGATGTACAGTTCAGCGGTCCGGTACTTCCTGAGCTTGCCGATACGATGTGCGGGGCCTGGACAAGCTTTGCAGTAAATGGTATGCCGGGCGGGAAAAATCTCTTTTGGCCGGAATATTCCCCGGAAAAGCGGGAAACGATATTCTTTAATGATGACGGAACAACTTCAGTTGTCAATGACCCGTTGCCTGAAGAACGTGAGCTGATAGATTCGATTTTACATTATTATGTTGCAATGTAATTCGTAAAATCAGTCCTGCCGCTAAGACGAAAAATCTTTTGGAATTAAATGTTAAACAGCAAACATAAGAAATACAAAAGGAGAGATTTTTATGAGCAAGAAATATGTTTTGATCGATGCCAGTCCGCGAAAGGGCGGAAACTCTGAGGCGATCGTTGATCTGCTCGCCAAAGAACTGTCGGATTCCGAGGTAACAGCTTTTAAGATTTACGAGAAAAACTGGAATCCTTGTCTTGCTTGCAACTATTGCATGGGAAAGGGTGAAGTTTGCTGCAGGCAAAATGATGATGTGGCAAAGCTCCTGCCGAAGCTGGACGAGGCTGATGGTATTATTGTTACCGGTCCGATTTATTTCGGCAGTATCAGCGGTCAGGCCAAAAGCATTTTTGACAGATTTTATGCTTTTTTTAATCCTACGGTGAATGGTATGAGTAAGAGTAAAAAGCATGATAAGAAAGCAGCAATGTTATTCTGCTGCGGTTCCGGTCCGGTTGATAAATACAAGGAACAGCTGAATTATTTAGTAAACGGATTTGCCGTATTAGGGGCAAATAAAATGAAGACAGAAATCTTTGGCGGCCTCATGGCTGTCGGTGAAATCAAACAGAAGCCGGAATATATTGATGAGATAAAGAAAATTGCTGGCTGGTTGAAGGAATAAGACATTGAAGGCTGATATATTAGGGAGAAAAAATTGGGGAAAGCAATAAGTTGATAGCTGATGATCTATTTTACAGGAGGTTTTATAATGTATAAATGTACACAGCGGAAATTCGCAAAACTGGTTGCTTTGACAATAACGGCGGCTGCATTCTGTCCTTGGGGAACAGCGTGGGCTGATGATGCTCCTAAACCTGACATCACGGTAGAAAAGGACGGCGATGTGGTCAGCAATCCATGGGAGTATGTTACTGGTAACGAAGAGCATCGTATTTACCTGAAAGGAAAAGACGGCAAGGATGATTCGGATGATATTTCTCTGACCGTAAACAATTTGCCCGATGATACCCCGTATAATATTATTTCCGGTGGCTGGAACTATAATACGGATACGGATATAGAAGAAAAAAATTATTCCCATAAATCTGTAAAATTCAGTGTCTATAAAGGTGTAGTAAAAAGCATATATGGTGCTTATACCCCAAAAGGCCGGGTTGTTGGAAATTCGGCAGAGATATATGATGGGACAGTCGGTGCTGATGCCGATGACCCTTTTAGTTCTGCTTTTGTTGCAGTGGGAGGCTATGGTACGAATGGCGCTGAGGAAAACAAAGTTACGATAATGGGGACAAGCATTATCAATGGTATTGTTGTCGGCGGCCTGGCAGAAGGAAACGCAGCGGATGGGAACACTGTCGAAATGAATTTTGGCGGCTCCAAGGCAAGGGCATTGATTGGCGGCTTGTGCTATGATGGTAACGCTTCCGGCAACAGAGTGACTGTCTCTTATGGAACGATTAACGGTACGAATATGCCTGGTAATCCCTATGGTGGAGATAATCCCGTTAATCCCTTTAATATCGAAAATGTTGCTGTAGCCGGTGGTATGGCTACATACAAAGTAATGAATAATAAAGTAAATATTCGTGACTGTAAAGACGAAACAGGCGTAACAGGCAATATTTACGGCGGTTATTCTGTCAACGACCATGCTGAAAAAAATACAGTGCAGATCAGGAATTCGACCATAACAGGCAATATCTATGGCGGTTATTCGGAGAACGGTAACGCTGATCAAAATACAGTACAGATTCAAGATTCGACAATAAACGGAGCTATTTATGGTGGTTATGTTGGAAATTCTGAAAATGCTGCAAGTAACAATACCGTTGAATTGATTGGTAATACTATTATTACTTCTGATTGTCAGGGAATTTATGGTGGTACTGGCGGAGCAGATGATAATAGATCAAATAATAATAAATTGGTCCTGAGGCTTAATAATATAATTGAAGTAAACAAAATAGCAAATTTCCAACGCTATGATCTCATTGTCCCGATAAATGATAATGCAGTAAAAATAAACGAAATAGGTACGCCATATGTTCACATTTTGCGCGAAAAAACAAATATTACTTCGGGTAATATTATCAATGTCGGAGTAACAAACGGAACAAAGTTAAAACCAGGCGATTCCATTTACCTTTTGCAAAATGATAACGAAATAACAGGAGCAACTAATGTACAAACAAACCTGAATGCTTTAGGTACTGATTTTACCGAAGTCAAAGGTACATTATCAGTTGAAGACGGTACTGGCGGTACAAAATATCTTAAATATACCGTCAGCGGCAATCCGAAGATGTCGGAGGCATCCAAGTCGTTTGCTGAAACCTGTGAGGCGCAGATCATTATGATCAACAGTGCCAGCAGCCTGATAGTCAATAAAGGCATAATTAGTGCAAAGGCTGCGGCTATGAGTAGCAGTGCAGAAGTGACAGCAACGGCGGTGGCAGGTGAAACAGTACCGATAGTTGTTAAACCGGTTGCGTTTACACCTTTTGCCGCCTTCGGTGGTTCGAATATGCAGTATAAAACGGGCTCACATGTTGACAGCCGTGGATGGGGTCTTAACATTGGTTTTTCCCGGATTATCAAATACAAAGACAGCGAACTGACTTTGGCACCGTTGGTCGAATATGGCCGCTCTTCTTATGACAGTTATCTTGACAACGGAACTCACGGCAATGGTAAAAATCAATATCTGGGTATCGGTCTGGCTGTCAAGAATGAGTATAAAAATGGCCTTTATTATGACGGCAGTCTCCGGGCTGGCCGGATGAAGGGTGATTATAACGGCCTTGATGAATATGATACTGCTTCCAATTATATTGCTGCTCATGTAGGTATCGGGCGGGTTTATAAGCTTGATGCAAAGCATGATATTGATTGCTACGGACGGTTCTTCTATTCGCATCAGAATGGTGATACAGTAACATTTAAGCAACGCGGCTATGTTTATGATTTTGATCCGGTAAATTCGTATAAGCTGCGTCTGGGGGCCCGCTGGATTCAAAAGATAGGCAAAGCACAAAGCTTTTATGCCGGTCTGGCTGCCGATTATGAGTTTGACAGTTCGGCTACGGCACATTATAACGGATTGGCAACGCCGTCACCGAGCCTGAAAGGTCTCAGCGGGATGTTGGAGCTTGGCTGGAAACAGGAACCGACAAAGGATAACCGGCTGGGAGTTGACGTGAGTGTCAATGGATGGCAGGGAAAGCAGAAAGGCGTTAACTTTAATGCGGGAATAACCTGGGCATTCTAAAAGCAAACATCGTTTAACGCCTTCGTTTCGGAAGCTTGCATCAGCAATTTTTCTGAGCGAAGGCGTTATAAATTTGTGGAAAGTTATTAGTATATGTTGTATGATTTGATTAGGAATAGGTAATGGAGGCTTTATGATGCAGGATTATTTATATTCCGTAATCGGTCTGATTGCAATAGCTGTTCAGCTTATAATTAACTTTAAGGTAATGTTCAGTCCGGACCCGAACAAAATACAGAAGGCGGCCGGTAAATACCGTTGGCTGATGATTTCTGTTTTCGCTTATTATATAACAGATGCACTCTGGGGTATTTTTGCAGGATTAAACTGGATACCGGTGCTATTTGTGGACACAACCGTTTATTACGTTGCAATGTGTTCGGCAATCGTTTGCTACTATAGGTATTTTGTGGAATATCTTGGAATGAAGGATTGGAAAGGCCGTTTGTTCACATGGTTCGGCTACGTATTCTTCGTTTCGGAAATTTTATTCCTTACCATCAATTTCTTCTATCCATGCTTTTTCTGGTTCGACGAAAGCGATGCATATATAGCAGGACCGATACGGTACA